>CAKOFP010000074.1 GCA_933226995.1 Candidatus Nitrosopolaris rasttigaisensis
ATGATCCCATTGATACCAAGGCTAATGAAACTACTGTAATTTGTGGGGAAGACGAGTTTAGGTTATTGCTATTTCCGATGTATGTAAGGGCAAGTAAAAAAGAGGCTATCGTAACAGCCAAGGCTATAGCGCCTTTTAGATCAATACTGCTTGCACTTTTGGCAGCAGCTTGGGGTTGCTTCCAAGAATACTTAGTACTCGGAGGTTGTGCCGAACCAATGGAAGCTTCTGATTCAGCTTTATTATCTCGGATAAATCTATTGATCACAACCCAGAGGATAATGGCTACCGGCACTATGGAAAGAAACGTAGCATGCCATCCAAAGGTATTGATTATACTTCCCCCTACTGCTAATCCCACTACTGAACCTGCAGCAAACATTGAGCTGAATACTCCTACGCCTATAGCGAGCTTGTCCTTTGGCAATTGATCTCTTATAATTCCGAAAGCTATCGGAAACATGGATATGCCAATTCCTTGGATAACTCTTGCAATAACAAGAAAAGTTATGTTGCTGGAGAGTGCACCAACAGAAATTCCTATGATATAAGTTATAAATATTATTAAGACCATTTTCTTTCGTCCGTAGATATCAGACAACTTGCCAGCAATAGGAGTCGCAACAGCACCTGAGATAAGATATGCGGTGAGTATCCAAGAAGATGTACTGTATGAAATATGAAAATCTCCAATAATGTCACGAATAGCTGGTAATAACATAGTCTCTCCGTAGAATGTAACTAGAAGGGTGCATCCTAGGATCGCAAGTGTTATCCACGCAGAAGTTCTAATTTTTTCAGAAGTTTCTGGCAGCACCGAGTTTGATGATGATGGAGGCTGGTGTGCAAGTTTTTTATGGGCTTCTCTATCGTGGGTGCGTTCGTCTTTGTTCAAATCACCCATCTCAATCACCGGCTTTCGGGAATTCCAACCTTTTTACTAATAGCAGATTTGATTTCTTTCTCCAATTTCGCTCTAAATTTTTTGTAATTTTCATCTACGTCCATAGCTGCTGTTAATATCTTGCTCTTGCTCCGATTTGATGATTGCAGAAACATCTTAGTATCCTTTGGAAGGCAATGTCCTCCTATTCCTTCCCTCGGCTCTAGTATCTCAACATTCCATTTACTATTTAGAGCATCTCTTAGTTCTCGAAAGTTTATGTTATTTGCCTGACAATATAGGTAGAGTTCTTCTGCGAAGGCAATCTGTAGGTATCTGTGTGCGTTTTCAACAACCTTGGTTATTTCTACAATCTCTATGTCTGTTACCGGATGCATTGGAATTCCTAGACTTTTGAGTGAAGAGGATGAAGAATAGCAATGCCCATCGATACGAACATTATTAACGCCATCATAGAACTGCATACCTGCCTTGATACAACAATCGCATACACCACCAATAACACGCAACTGATTTACACCATGCACCTTTTCTTCTAAAGCATACCATCTATGTGGGGCGTGAACTACATGTAATCTATGGCTTAGCATTTCAAATACTTTCTTCGACGTCCCCTTGGGAATGGTACTTTCTATTGATACAAGTGCTCCACTCTTTGCTTCTATTGAAATCTTTTCAACTACCGATAATAAACCATCTATCTGAGGTGAAAACATATCATTTGCTTTATGAGTAGAGACACATAAGATAAAGACATCAAATTCACCAAAATTAACAGCTTTTTCAATCGCTGCTGTCGCCTGTCCCATCTCCATAGCTTTTGGCCTTATATCATACCCATAAGTATCAAATCCTCTTTCTTTTACATATTTTGCTACTGGCAGTCCCAGCTGACCTAGACCAATTACTAAAACTTTATTGAATTGGGAAGGGGAATTATTATCATATTGTTCTTGATTTGTGGTCTGTATCTTGGCAGCTGTTGATTGTGTACTGTCGGTAACCCTTGGCCAATTTAATGGCATATGATGACATGTTTTAGGACTATTGTGTGATATTTTGAATAATCACCCTTCGGAATTTGTTATCCGTCATTCGTTATTGAAAGACATTACAGAACTGAATTTATTTAAACCCAGTAGTAATTTCTAACTAACTGGATAGCATCACACTTACTAACTCAGTAAGAAATGACTACTACATTTAATTATTACGTTACAATATGGTTACGATGAAGACTATGGAATCAGCATTTGGTAAAGAAATTAGCAAAAATATGAATGATAATAACGAGAATAATGTTGAGTGCAAGGGAGTGTCTGATGCATGGAAACTACTAGGTAAGAGATGGTCTTTATTGATATTAAAGAATTTGAACGGCAAGGAAAGTATTCGGTTTAATGAACTGAAGAGAGCGATATCTGGGATTAGCAGTACTGTGCTAGCAGATCGATTGTTAGAACTTGAACGTGAGGGTCTTGTAACCAAGAAAATTTACCCTGAAATCCCTCCAAGAGTAGAATACAGTCTAACCTCTCGCGCGAAAGAACTTGGGATCGTTCTAAGCTCATTAGGGAATTGGGTTCGCAGATGGAATTCCAAAATTAAGATCAGTACCGGTGTCCAAACAGGAAGGTAGATACGTATGTCTGTAGCAATAACAGATAGACAGAGCAGTACATACCAGATGCAGCCATTAAAGGATATCTCGTTAACCTGGAGGTATATCAATTTAATAAACTGTATACAAACCGTTACCCAAATAATTTAACGAATATGCATGATGTTTATACAAAGACGCTATAAAGTATTCTATACTCAATAACATTAATTCGCTAACTATCGTTCCTCACAGATATTTGGTTATGTCTAGTTTGAAACGTTTTGTTCTATAGTAATTGGCTATAGCACACTTTAGATTGGGGAATTTAGGATAGTATTTTGATACCAAAAGATCATCTTTTCCTTGTCTCCAGCATTCTTCAACAGCATTATATTCAGGTGAGCCTTTGGGTAAATACTCAACTCTAATAACATCTTTATTTTCTTCTAAATGCTTTCTGATCATGATTGAGCTGCGATGTTGAGCTGCTCTATCTATAAACAGCACTAGTTTTCTAAACTTCCTCTGCAATTCCTTCAGGTACTTCAGAAATGCATATTGGTTGAAGACATCATACTGACGGAAAAATTGCTTACCGTCGATAGTAATTGTACCAAATACACAGGTCTTCTGATGTGACCCTGTGACAGTCACTATTGGACGCATTCCTTCAGGTGTCCACATTCTTCTTCTTACCAGCGCATCATGTATGAATATGGATTCATCTTCTACTGCAACAGTGAAATCTTTAGGTATGCGAGAGATTATTTCCTTAGTCTTTTTTTGAACCGCTTCTTTTCTTCATTTGATGCAGCATTTACGAATCTCTTTCTTGGAACCTTAGGACTGAATTTCCACTTATGTAATAATCTATAGATATGAACTTCATGATATCTTACACCTGTTTTCTCATAGATGATATTCATAATTTCTTTAGCCCTCCATCCTGCTAGATTTTCAGATAATTCTCTTTTTATTTCAGCAAATCTCTCTTCTGATACTTCGGGCGGTCTACCAGCCCTAGGTAGGTTTTTCAGTCCTTCTAGACCGGTTTCAGCAAATCTCTTCAACCATTTGTATGCCCACCATCTGGACCTATAGAATTCCTTCTCAGCGACTCTAGCTGCTTGTTCATTATCCACTAGTACACGTCTAGCAAGCAGAAGTCTTTCCCGTACATCAACATTCTTTTCAGTTCTATAGGCATCATCTAATAGTTTAGCTGAAGCAACCAATAGATACAGATAACACTTCTAAGCTAAACCTGTTATGAACAAAATTATCAAATAATTGTATGAAATTATGTTAGCCAGTCTAGTTGTAACTCACGAAGTGTTATGTTGATCACACCTATCCTAAATCCATCTTAAATATTCAAGTCGGATATCCTAGCTATGCTAGACAGGAGAAATTCAGAGTGAAACGAATTTGCTACCAAGCAGGAATTGATAATTCAACAACGATAAAGTTTTTTGGATCTAAATTCAGAGGTTCTGTTAAAAAGAAAAAAGAGGATTATTCCATGTGAAATCCTAATTCATTTAATTGATGTTGATATTAGCAGTGTTGCTTCCGGAGTTTATACACGTACTACCGCCTGAACAATGATTTTCTTGTACTACTGATTGATCTATTTTAGCATAATTGGAATTGCTACTACTATGA
>CAKOFP010000075.1 GCA_933226995.1 Candidatus Nitrosopolaris rasttigaisensis
AACTAGGTCATTACGGACGAACAAATTGTTTTGAATTTCGATTAATGAGTGGTATTATCTTCTTCATTATAATCTCATGAAAATTAGCTGTCTCAACGTCGAAGGTAAATATAATTACATAGGAAAGATGGTTATTTTTATCTGTTAGAGGGATAGTGGCTCGAAGCAACTTATCATAATGCGAGCATGTGTAATCTATTTTGCCCAACAGATTCTGCCATCTTATTCTAGTATATTGACGTGTTGCCGCAGTTATTGCATATTGCTGTGTTTCCTCCAAGTTTAATAATGGCTTCAGATCTTTGCGCTCAGACGTCGAAACCAAGAGTCCATGTTCGTCAGCAACTCCCACGAAACGAATTGAAGGATCTAAAGCAATAACGTCTTTACAAAATTGTTGAAAGAACTGCTTCATTCTGACGAAGTAACCTCAAAAAGACTTGCTTTTATACTTTTGAATGGTTGTACGGCCAATGCCCTACAAGTCACGAATATCGAGCGGGGCTTGTAGCACGGTAAGTGGGGGGTTCAGAACATTTGGCTGAGCAGTGGCGTGATTAAATGTGACTCATATCTGATACCGGCCAAGAAAATTCTATCCAGACCCTCACCTTTGAGACGATATCGATTCTGCAGAGTAAAGGCTGGTGAAAACAAAAAAAATAGACCATCCATTATCAGACAGATATTAACAAAAATTATGCGGGGTTTTTATGCGGTGCGGCTTATATGTACCTGGTTTATATGTACTGCAAGTCACGAATATTCTTGAACTCTGCCGCACACTTGACATACCAAATGATGCAGACGCTCATCTCCTTTTATTCCTATACCCATATAGATGAAAGTCAATAAAATAACTTTGCTTTATCTATTATATTTGTCGTTTGTGGGAGTGCCGCCCCGCCCTGACTAAACCTATGCGTACCATCTATTGCCTTGACGTTCTAATAGGTAGGTCCATTCTATTGCCCCATTCTCCCCACGATCCTAAATACATTTTGACGTTTTGATAGCCGAGCACTTTTAGCGCTATGAATGTATTAGCAGCTCTATAACCGCCCTGGCAATATGTGAGGATTTCGGCATCTTTGTTAATACCGGAATAGATACGTCGTAACGTCTCCGGATCTTTGAAAAATCCGTTATCGTCAACGTTATTATTCCAATCTATGTTAATCGCTGACGGTATATGCCCGGCGCTAGCTGCACGTACAACAGAGCCCTCATATTCAAATTTTGAACGCGTATCGATGAGTGCGACTGACTTTGTGTTCTTTATTGCAGATCTAACCCGCGTCAGGTCGGCAAGGATTTTCGGATTGGCTCGGCAGGCAAAATTAGAATGAGTAAAAGGATTGGTCTTCGTCTCTATTAAGTTTCCCTTATTTTTCCATCCCTGATATCCACCGTCGAGGAGGGCTACACTTTTATGCGAGAAATAAAGTAGTAGCCAAACCCCTCTCGCTGAGGAAGGACCAGAAATATCATCATAAAATACCGCAATCTTGTCTTTCGTTACTCCGATATTTGAGAGTAGAAGCCTCATATGATTATTAAACTGCTTGAGTCCTTGTTTAGAACAATCAATCCAATGAAACTGCATCAAGTCCATGTTTACAGCGCCTGGAATGTGTCCTTTATTATAATCTGAAAATGGCCTCGTATCAATCAAGAGCAAATTCCTTTTCTGTCCTTGATCATACAATAATTCGCTTAACTGTTTAGAAGCAATAACAAGTTGCATGTCATAGAAAGCTGCATCAGTATTTTATTATCTTATACCCGGCGACTTTGATATAGCCACCCGCATTAAACGGTGTTGTCTAGCGATAGAATTATGATGGACGATGACCGACCCCTGTTATTCTGACATCTGCTTGATGTAGGTGACGGGTTGCCTAGACGATATCAGAATGGCCGGTCAAATCATTGATCATTCATTTCCATGCGATATGAGCAGTTCGCTTAGCTCATTTCTTGAAAATGTAAGTAAACATCCTAGTTCGCAGCATCTGCTGTCTTAGTTGAAGTTATTGTTTAATGCATATTAATTTCGCCCCGATATCTCTCTAAAACCATTAAAATGATAAATGGCGGCCCTCGGTAATATGTTGAATGTTCCGTATTATTCATATCCCAGGAGTGCGATCTGTTTTTGGTAAATGGTTTACAAGTATATTGACATAGTAGGAACTTCGCCAAAAGGAACTGATTACGCAATAAAAAATGCTATCCAAGAAGCATCGAAGACTGTAAAAAATATACAATGGGCCGAACTAGGCAGGGTCACCGTAAAAGTTGACAAACAAAAGTTAGAGTACCAGGCAGAGGTCAGAATCGGCTTCAAGGTTCAACGCAGTGGGAATGACTAGCGGCGGCACTCTTGTAAAATTCACAAATCAATTACAAGTTTGTGTATATAAGACTAGTGGCATGACTACTACCATCATGTTTGACAGCATTTCTTTTTTTCAACATACAAAAATACTTTATTCGCTCGAGTCAGACGAAGCAATTTCGGTTAAGTTTTCCCAGTAGGAATTGTATTACAATCTAGTCCATTGTCACTGATCTGTTGCTTTTTCCTATTGTGTTTAGAATCTGACCTCCCGTATCCGTCTGTAACTCCCGCAAAAACATATCTTATGCCTTTTCTTTTTAATTCGGAACTCAACATATTATTCATTTGTTCTACATCTTTCTTCACCTTCTCTTCAGCGAATTTGTTCGTTCTAGCAACAACGTATTGAAAAACATCTTCGTGATAGCAGTGGATTTCATAAAGCTGAGCCATCGTCAAATATTCAAACTACTTTGTGAAAAGAGTTGTTAGGTCAAGAAAGATTTCCAATTGAATGAACAAAATAAGGCCTCATTTGCTCTAAGTAATCTTGATATCTGAGGTATGAGGTAGGCATGAGTCACGTTGAGGAGTGAAGAATTGATTCTCACTACTTTGCAGTGGACTCTTGGGGTTAAGACACACGCCATACTCCCGAAAATGCTGGCAACAGTAGACTCTTCTAATGTCACCAGCATTCACGACAAATATGTTGTATCGTTGGGTATAGTGAACGGTCTCTGTTCAAGGACTAACTGCCAGACTCGCGATTACCAATACATTCTGGAACGCAAATAAGGGGGAAGTAGGATGACGGATGCTATCAATATTGATCCTACGTTAGCGATGTACCTTGATTGATGCAATACACTCTGAGATGATTCTAGCGGCTAGATTTGCCGTAGTATGGTTAAAATCAAAATCCGGAGAAAGCTCGACTAAATCTAGTCCAATTACCCCGCAGTCTATCGCACGTTTTAAGAGATAGATGAGATCGATACTCGAAAGCCCCCCCGCTGATGGTAAAGAGACTCCTGGAGCAAAAGCCGGGTCAATGCAATCGAGATCAATCGAGATGTATTTTTTAAGCCCTGTCGCTTTTGCAACCACTTTATCTGCAATCTTCAAAACGCCCAATTCGATGAAATCCAGTGGAGAGACGATCTCTAATCCAGCATTCTGCGCATTCTCTAATTCCTCTGGCTCTGCGGCCCTCGTTCCGATTAGCATACTTTTTTTATATTCTATATATTGAGCAGAATCCGTAAGCACGGAACCGTAATAGTTCCTCATTGAGGAAACGAAATCAGGATGTGCGTCAAAATAAAGCAGACCGATTTTACCCAAAACGCCACCTATTGCACGTAAAGCTATTGTTGTTATAGAATGATCTCCGCCAATGATAATCGGTATCTTCTTCGCTGAAACTATGTCAGCTATCAGTTGGGGAAGTTGTTCCCTAGTGACGTTACCTGCATCCAGGATCCGCTTATCGTCGAGACTACCGCGCATGGGTGATACTGGGATAGTCTTTTCGTCCCTTTCGAAAAACTCCGAGTCATTGGATGCCGAGCGAATGATATCCGGTGCCCTATTCGTTCCTTTCCGCTTCGCTAGTGACTTTGACTCGTCCGGCACACCAATCAGGATTATATCAGCCTCGGAAATGGAAGTGTCTCTGATAGATCGAAGAAAACGAACCATGGTCTTTCGATTAATCTGTATTCGAATTCATTCCCTGGTATATATATACGCATTATATAGCTTTGTCATTTATTAGCGTCCTCATTTGTTTACGCATGTCAAAATCAATATCACGTGTATGTCAGGATTAATGCAAGTGTTGCCTCATGAGAAAATCTTTTGCCCACGGATGAGGAATATTCCATATTCTAGATCAATTGTCATTACCAGACTGATTAATGAAACAATCAGTGCAAGGTGTTTTTTCCTCATAACTTCATCGGTCGGTGTCTAACGGGACATGTTTCATCTATGGATAAGTTAAAATCTGAAACATTGAGCCAGATCACGTTTACTTCCCGGGATTGCCTTGGTTACTGTTCCCCCATCTTCCTAATTTAATGAGGCGGTTCTTGAGAAAATCTAATATACTAAGAGTCTATACCATAGTGCATGGTATTTGACGCGCTACTTCAGCAGATGGTCCCGGCAACCTGGGAGAGCTTTGGGGTGTGGATCCCGTTGACATTTGGTCTGAGCGTAGGATTAGCATACGTGATTGTATCAGCCATAAGGTCTCATAAGAAATAGACCATACCTTTTCTTTTCCTTTTTTTCTATGGTTGAATATTATATGTAGATTCTGTTTGGGGGATGCGAGCAGATGCTTAATAGGAAGCGAGCTGAATAAGATCACAAGTATGATCCTTTTTATTCCTGAAAGGAAGCAATGTGAACACTGTCATGAGAAGTTCAATAAACTAGACAATCTAATAGAGCACCTGAAAAATGTGCATCACCAATCTGTTTCAAAGTGTCATAATTGTGGCAAGGAGTTCTTGCATGAAAAAGACAGGCTGCATCACGTGCGAGAAGAAAATGAGAGAAAGGCAGATGCGCGTAGGCACAGCAAAACAGGAATGAAATGAGAGACAGTTTTCATTCGATAGATTTGACA
>CAKOFP010000076.1 GCA_933226995.1 Candidatus Nitrosopolaris rasttigaisensis
TAATATGACTATAAAATTTATTACTTGCGATGAATAAACAGCCTGAGGCGAAAGAATTAACCACTGTAACAACTATTCAGCAATTATCTAGTAGAATACAGAATGGAGAATTGTCGCCGTCGGAATTAGTTGGAGTTTGCTTAGACAAAATCAAGAAATTTGACTCATCCCTGAATGCGTTCATCACTGTTCTTGAGGATCACGCACGTCAAGAGGCAGCGAACGCTGAAAAACAAATTAAACAAGGAATCTATCTCGGTCCCTTGCATGGTATTCCATTTTCAATTAAAGATGTCATCCATGCAAAAGGAGTTAGATGTACTGCAGGATCAAAAATAATGTCTGATTATATC
This sequence comes from Candidatus Nitrosopolaris rasttigaisensis, assembly GCA_933226995.1. Lineage (GTDB taxonomy): Archaea > Thermoproteota > Nitrososphaeria > Nitrososphaerales > Nitrososphaeraceae > Nitrosopolaris > Nitrosopolaris rasttigaisensis. The sequence goes on from CAKOFP010000076.1 coordinate 354, forward strand.
TCAAAAATTGATGCAACTTCTGTTGTAAAAATGAAGAAAGCAGGTGCAATTCTAATCGGTACAAACAATACACATGAATTTGCATGTGGGATAACAAATGTAAATCCACATTATGGTTCATCTAGGAATCCGTGGAGCACTTCCAAATTATCAGGAGGTTCAAGTGGAGGTTCTGGAGTTGCAGTCGCAGCATGTATGGTACCTGTATCTTTAGGAACAGACACTAGCGGATCTATCAGAGTTCCATCTTCACTTTGTGGTGTTGTGGGCTTAAAGCCTACATATGGTAGAGTCAGCAAATATGGGATTGTTGACTTGGCCCCATCGCTAGATCATGTCGGATGTATAACTAGAAGTGCATGGGATGCAGCTGCTGTATTGCAGACTATTGCAGGACGCGATCCGCTCGACCCAACTACTGAAGATAAAAAAGTACCCGATTATACAAAAATTATTGAAGAATCCAATAGCGATAAAATGTCAATCGGAATACCTAAAGAATATTTCTTCGACTACCTACAACCAGAAGTAGAAGACGTCTTCCATGATTTCATTGACGCTATCAGGTCTATGGGCATTACAGTTTCTGATGTAAACCTACAAGAAAGTGATAAAATTTACGAATCTTGGAGGTCTATAAGGCTTGGAGAATCAGCAGAAATACACTCAAAATGGTTACAGACAAGACCAGAAGATTACGGCGAAGATGTACTAAAAATGTTGATACAGGGAACGGAAGTATCTGCGGTCAATTACATACAAGCTCATAAGTTTAGAAAGGAAGTAAAAAATGCCTTTATGAAAGTATTGAAGAATGTTGATGTTGTCATCGTGCCAACAACTATTCTTACTGCTCCTAGTTTTGATGAACCAACAGTTTCTATTCGCAGCAAGACACTTGAAGTCTATAATGCTCTGAGTAGAAATACTATTGCGTTTAATAGTACTGGGCTACCCGCAATCAGTATTCCAGCTGGATTAAGTAAGGGCAATATGCCAGTTGGAGTACAAATAGTAGGCGCGCCGTTTGAGGAAGTAAAAATTCTTTCATTAGCATATGCATTGGAACGCGTAAATAATTACCCTTTCAAATTGTCTACATTTTGTGCTGAGTCATCCCTAAGGACGGACCGGAAATGAATCGATAGAGTCATAATCTGATTTAACGCACATGGCAGAATCAGAAAACAAAAAGATAACCTGAGTCCATCAATCAATTAAAAATACCAACCGTTTGTACGGTCTTTTGTTCAAGCCTTGGATTAATGTATCATAAAAATCAGAAAAGCGCATAAATGAAAATTGTCAAATTGACTAATCATATTAATACACCGATTTTTTAAAACGCTTATTTATATCTAGCTATAATCATATTAATTTTGCAAATGGTTGAGGTAATAGAAGGATATACTGGGAGGCTAGTTCCAGAACAACTGATACTAAGCCCGCTCTACAAACCCAGTTTTTGGCGTCATACTGGTTCCATAAATCACCTGCAGGAGCATAATAATAAGCAATGAATCGCATAAAAGATGTTCAGTCCAGAACGCCTAATAAAGACTTTATTTCTGCAAAAAGAGACGAGATACTAAATAAAGTAGAGAAGGATTACGAAGAATTCAAAAAAACACATACTTTCGCGTTTCCAACTTGGCTATATGGTCCCCCCAAGGGCAAACTCTTCAAAGTCCAAGTTGAGGACTGCCCGCGTTTTGGTGATAAGGCTTATCTCGAATTTGATTCCGCCAGGACAGCATTCATGAGCATCGATATGCAAGTTGATTTTTGCGGTCCAAAGGGCTATGTAGATATTATGGGCTACGATCTTGGTTTAACTTCGGCACCTATAAAGACAGTTCGATATGTACTGGAGACTATACGGAAGGGAACTGATATTAAAGTAATTCATACGAGGGAAGGACATCTACCTGACCTTTCAGACGCACCGTACAATAAACTCCTGAGGAGTAAACTTATCGGGAACGGTGTCGGAATTGGTGACATTCCGAAAGGTGGACTAGGACGGTTGCTAGTAAGAGGCGAAGAGAATTGGGACATAATCGATGATCTATATCCAGTTGAGGGAGAATATGTAGTTGATAAAGCCGGTAAAGGCGCATTTGGTCAGAGTAATTTACCGTTAATTTTGAGGAATTTAGGCATAACGCACTTGGTAATTACTGGAATTACGACGGATGTATGCGTTCATACGATAATGAGAGAGGCAAACGATAATGGGTACTGGTGCACTATGCTCAAAGACGGTACAGGCGCTACTGATTATGATAACTATCAGGCTGCCATAAAGCAAATTAAAATGCAGGGAGGAGTATTTGGATGGGTGTCAGATTGCAATAAATTTGTTCAAGGTGTTAGATCTGCTTTTTTTAATGATAAAACGAAAACAACTTGAGCGGAATCAACAACCCGTTTTTTTAATATAACAACCTTAGTCAAACGCGCCTAAACAGGTCGGTTCGAGAGAAGATTTTCAGAAAACCTCTGTGTTGTTGTTTTGAAGAGACTAACTAAAAATAAGTATTATTGAAGTAAATATCTTTTTAGCAGGTGCAGTTACAAAGTCTAAACCAGACACGATCGTGCTACTATTATCTCTCTCCTCTTTGGTATGATATAGCCAGCGCAGCAGGCGCGGCGCTTCGCTTGTACAGTCCTGCCATGATGGCTATAGGCAAAAGATATGGCAGCATTAATAGGAATTCTGAGGGTACGGCCGTTCCTATAGCTTGGAGTCCTAACTGGAATGCGTCTACCATTCCAAATATTAGGGCTCCGCATACTATCCAGAATGGTTTCCACCGACCAAATATTACAACGGCAAGCGCAATCCAACCTTGTCCGGCAGTGATGTTCTCAAGGAAATTCCCAGTGGTTACTAGGGCCAAATACGAGCCTCCTATTCCAGCCAGCGCTCCTCCAATGATAACTGCGAGATAGCGTATTCTGTATACGTCTACACCCAATGCATCTGCCTGTTTAGGATTTTCTCCAACAGTCCTTATCTTCAAACCGAGGTTGGTTTTGAAAATAAAAATTTGACTCAGCGGAACCAACAAAAATGCCAGATAGACCAAAGGATCGTACTGGAAAAGAATAGGACCGAGCACTGGAATATGGCTTAGAATGGGGATATCAATTGGAGGTATCTCCCTTATCTTGGGAGCTATTGTTACTACTCCGAATATTAATCTGTATAAAAGTGATGTAAGTCCAACGCCCAAAAGCCAGATAGCCAATCCCGCTACGAGTTGATTTGTTCGTAGGCTGACACTCATAAAAGCCATCAAAGCGGCCATTAATGCAGGGCCACTTATCGCCAGTGCTAATCCAATAAATATATTTCCAGTAAAGTACGTTCCAATGAAACCAGTAAAGGCACCCATCAGCATCATTCCTTCTACGCCTAAGTTCAGCACACCGGAGCGCTCAGCGATCTGCTCTCCGAGAGCTGCAAAAAGAATGGGTATGCTCAAACGTACACCTGACGCGACAATACCCATCGCAAATACAGCAGTTTCTATCATTTCACAGAAATTGCACTACTCCCGCTCTCTTTGATTATTTTCGTTTTGATTTTCCAGCGCGTGAATAACTCCCCTATAAGCACGAAGATAAGTACCAGCGCTTGTAGTGTATCAGCAAATGCACTAGGTATCCCCAACGTCCTATACATCACCTGAGATCCTGACATAAGAGCAGCAAAGAAAAATGCCACTACTGCAACACCAACAGGATGCTGTCTGCCAAGCAATGCTATGATCACTCCTATGAAACCATATCCGGGAGAAATCCCCTCTAACAGCTGTAGTTGAACGCCGGACACTAGGATTGCACCTGCAACTCCAGCGAGTCCGCCGCTAACCCCCATTACTACAAAAGTACTCTTGGCCACATTCATACCTGCGTATCGCGCCGCTTTGATGTTTGCTCCAACGCTCCTGATCTCAAAGCCGATTTTAGTTTTCCATAAAAGGATATAGACTGCAATCGCAGCTAAGGCTGCTATAATGATCCCTGCATGTAGATGAGTATGAGGTAATATAATGGGCAGCTGCGATGCAGGGAAAATCTCAGGGGTATATGGATTGAAGCCAGGCGCTTTTATTGGGCCATGCAGTAAATACGAAATGAAAAGAAGGACAACAAAATTGAGCAGCACAGTAACGATTATCTCGTTAACTCCAAATTTGACCTTAAGTGCTGCTGGTATCAAACCAAAGGAACCTCCAAATGCAAATCCAACAGCGATCACAGCTATTAATGCCAAGCCTGGTATTGCTCCGATTGCTGTGATACCGATCAGAGCTGCGCCAAGTGCACCCATGTACAACTGTCCTTCTGCACCAATGTTCCAAATTCTGCACTTAAACGCCACGGCCACTGCCAGTCCCACTAGAAGCAATGAGGTGGTTTTTACCAGAGTATCAGCTATTCCACGTATGCTTCCAAATGCTCCCTTCAGCATGATTTGATACGCATTAATCGGGTCTACTCCGGCCGCATAAAGTATAATCGCACCTACAACAAAGGCAAGACCAGCGGAAAGGAAAGGTATAAACGATTTAAAGTTAATTGACCTCCGCTGAAGTGTGATGACTTTCATTTTTTTTCGACGATACCAGAAGTTTTTTGAAAACCAGTTTTGCCCACATTTCCTCCCATCAAAAGCCCGATAGTGTGGACATCCGCATTTTCGTTATCAGTAACCGCCATGATTTTTCCTTCATAGATTACTGCTATTCTGTCACTAATTGACATCACCTCGTCTAAATCCAGCGATAACAATAAGACTCCAACTCCTGAGTCTCTCTGCTTTATCAGCTGTTTGTGAATGTATTCTGTTGCACCAATATCTAGTCCTCTAGTAGGATTGTGTGCGATCAGCACTTTGGGATTGCGTGAAAGCTCCCTGCCTAAAACAACTTTTTGTAGATTGCCACCCGACATGGATCTAACTTGGGCCTCTAATCCTGTTGTACGTACGTCGAAATCTGCAATCACTTTTTCTGCGAACTTTCTCATTTCCTGCTCGTTCAAGAACAATTTCCCTGAATAGGGTGCCTTGTACCACCTGTCAAGAATTAGATTTTGAGCGATAGTGTACTCCAAAATTAGTCCTGTGTTCAGACGGTCTTCAGGTATGTACGCCAAACCCCATTCCCTGATTTCCCTAGGAGACAGATTTGTGGTAGCTCTCCCATCCATAATAATTTGCCCCCCTTGTATCTTTCTTAGACCCGCTATAACTTCAGCAAGCTCGCTTTGACCGTTGCCATCAACACCAGCTATCCCTAAGATCTCGCCTTTTCGCAATTCTAAAGAAAGATCCTTAAGAAATAATATTTTGGAATTATTAAGGGCACTAACATTTTTTATCTCAAGTACCGCTTGACTTTTTTTTGCTTGTGCCGCGACTACTTCTGATTCTGTTCCTCCTCCTCCCCGTTGTCCACTGATTTGTTGAACAACGGATCGTCCCACCATCATTCGTGCTAAGTCTGATTCGTTGGTATCAGAAGTTTTGACAGTTCCCATTAGTATGCCGTTTTTTAGGACTGTGACCCTGCTACTTACCGCCATGACCTCACGCAATTTATGAGTTATAAAAATTATGGATAACCCTTGATCTACCATTGACTGGAGCGCGGCAAATAGTGATTCTTCTTCTTGTGGAGTAAGCATTGAAGTTGGTTCGTCAAGAATTAGTATGTCAATGTCCCTATAAAGGGCCTTTATTATCTCTACACGCTGCTGTTCGCCTACGGAAAGATTACCCACGATAGCACTGGGATCTACCTTGAGACCGTATTTTTTTGATAATTCCACAATCTTCCTTTCTGCGTTAGATGTATCTAAGAAAATTCTTTTCCTAGATTTTAATCCGACAATTATATTCTCCGTAACCGTGTGAGGAGGGGTCAACAAGAAATGTTGATGAACCATAGCAATGCCATGGTTCATTGCGTCCAATGGCGACTTGATGTTAGCACGTTCTCCCCTAACATATATCTCCCCAGTCTCCGGCCGATATAATCCATACAGTATGCTCATCAATGTTGTTTTACCAGCTCCATTTTCGCCAAGCAAAGCATGTATCTCTCCTCTAGCCAGATCAAAATCGACATTTTGATTTGCTATCAAATTACCGAACCTGCAGGTTATTGATTTCATTTGGACGAGTGGTTCCCCGTCTTTGATATCATACCTCTGTCTTCCCAGTTTAAGAGCGTCAGTGTTAGTGGTCACATCAGCAGAGCCTTTTTGTTGTATGTTTTTGAAAATGCCATGTTATTGCCCGACTAGACAGTCCCCAAAACTAGACAGTCCCCCAAAAAAATCCGCTGAAGCTTTTTTTTAATTCGTTCATTTTTAGCCAAACCGCCGGCGCCAAAAAAAATTAAGCGGTAGGAGTGGTTCTCTCCGGTACTTGAATCTTCCCAGAAATTACGTCTTGGGTTAACTGGGCTAGCTTAGCCTTTACATTTGCAGGTACTTTAGTGTCTAGACTGTGGAACGGCGCTAAATACACAATGCCATCTCCTGGACCTCCTTTACCTGTTTCAATTCCAGGTTTAGTCAGTTTGCCAACAAAGGTACCGTCTTTAACGCTTTTATACGCCTGGTCGTATGCCTTATCCATATCTATGACGAAAGAGGTAAGGACTGTGTTTGGTGCCAATTTGTTCTGGTCAGCGACCGCTCCAAATGCATATACACCTTTCCCTGCAGCCGCCTCAATAACACCATGACCAGATGTATCTGCTACGTGTAGCAAAAAGTCGGCGCCAGAATTAATTTGTGCTAATGCGGCTTCTCTTCCTTTAGCAGGATTATTAAAGTCATGCAAGTATGTACTAACTACCTTGATGTTCGGAGCGATGAACCTCGCGCCTTGCTTATATCCTTCGGCAATATTGATAATGTTCGGATATGTTTCTCCACCTACAAAACCAATTGTCCCAGTTTTAGACATCATGGCCGCAAGTGCTCCTAGCAGAAACGACCCCTGCTGCTGCATGGGGAATATTGAAGCTACATTTGATGAGTTAACAAGGCCAGTCATGACCACAAATTTAATATCTGGATACGTCGGTGCCACCTTCACAATAGGATCTCCCCATTGAAATCCTTGGGCAATTATCAGGTTAGCGCCTGCGTCGGCATAACCCGTTATCGTAGCCGCTATATCTGGAATTGCAATACTATCTGCTGACGTAAGGGCAACACCGTATTTACTTTTCATTGCTTGTGTGGCATTGAATCCGACGGCTCCCCACCCTCCGTCATTAAACTTCGCATCGGTTACAAAAACTACTTTAAATGGGGTTGCTGGCTGTGCA
>CAKOFP010000077.1 GCA_933226995.1 Candidatus Nitrosopolaris rasttigaisensis
GACTTTATATCATCAATAAAGCCCATATCGAGCATTCTATCTGCCTCGTCAAGAACAACAAACTTTACCTCATCCAACTGGATAGAATCCTGCTTTACATGATCAATCAATCTACCGGGTGTTGCGACTACTATTTGTATGCCTCTTCTTAACTGATTATATTGAAGGACGATACTTTGTCCCCCGTATATGGCAACAGTTCTAATTCCCGTGTACTTTGCGAATTTATTAATTTCCTTTGTAACTTGCAAAGCTAGTTCTCGTGTCGGGACAAGTATCAGTGCTTGTATTGGACCATTACGCCTAATCTTAATCTTGGTCAATATCGGTAGTGCAAAGGCTGCTGTCTTGCCAGTTCCTGTGTGAGCCTGACCGATTACATCTACACCTTTTAAAACTAACGGTATAGCAGCCTCTTGGATAGGAAAAGGGGCTTCAAATCCATTTTCTTTGAGTGCTTTCAGTATTAAAGCACTTAGTCCTAATTCTTGAAATGTGATTGTTGTTTTAGTAGTAGTTGTCATCTCTAGGTTCTCATTTTAGTATCACGAAATATATAATAGTAGTTGCTTCGGGAGGTCTATCTCTTATCTTGTCAATGCTTCCTATCTAAACGACTTTGAAGGAATAGAATGTTAAAGCGTTCCAAGGCCTGTGTCGTGAGATGGGGATAATGCTGCTCCTGTGATAACCAATTCTGTTACTATAGGAAAATCGTTAAAAGCCCTTGTTATCTGATGTATGCTTTGACATTCACTTAAGCATTTTAAAACATACGTTACGTTTAATGCCGAAATTCTTTTGCATTATCGCTACAAACAATACACTAACTGGAATGGCCCTTAATATCATTGGAGAGGAAATTATCTTGTATCTAAGTAATGCACCAGCCACAGCTCCGATCATACACTGGCAATAACTTCCGTCCATGCCTACCGCACGAGATCATTTTCTGTAATATTTAATGACATTATCTTCCTTGCATTTTAAATAAAATCCTGCGTATTAAAAGTATTAAAAGCTACATAAATTTGATTTCACAACGATTTTCCTAGTAGGCGTAATCAAGGTTGCGTAGAGGACAATGATCTGAATGCACATGGGATGATCCTGTAGATGTTATGTTTCCAGTATATTCGCCAGCTACTTCTAAGACATCATCAGAATTAGATATTTCTCTGAGCATCTCTAACGTTAGTTTGTGATTAGCTACAAAAAGTGTTCCATTCTCGTAGATTGCAGGAACCATTCTGGTTTTATCAAAGATATATTTTTTTGCTGCTTCAGGATTTACGCCTGGTTTTGTAAACACTTCAACCATGTATATCGGAGCAATGTTGGGATCTTTTTGCAGGCGCCTCAGCAAATCATCAATTAAAGATGGATCTGATTTTGGAAAGTAAGTGTGGTATAGTGTCTCTAACCCTGCATATACTCTCTTGATTTCTTTAATTTCTTCAGACATAGGTTGTCACCTTGTAGATCAAGAAGAAAATTCTTGAATCATAATAGACTTTAACATCCTCCACTTTATATTCATACATACCTCCTTAATAAATTTCAGATGTATACGAAGTTTGACCATAAGTTTGAGAATAAGCAGGCATATTATACAAAGATGTTATAGAACTTCATGATCGTCGGTGGATATTTTCGTCACACTCCAAACAACTAACTATAAATCACATGTTCAATAAAGTCTCATAATGGTCCATTTCTGCCGTGTTAATAATATCATCTTCTGCCCTGTTCTTATACAGAGAGACGTTTGTTCGATGCGTAACGTGTTATAATGATGTTGATGTCGTAATCCTGGACAGCTAACTTTTGTCCCCAGAGGGAACTGGCACGACATAGAAAATATTGGTAACCAAGAGGCGAAATTTGTCATTGTATATAATATCGAACGTCCTGAAGACTTGGGTATATCGGGATCTGTTGGTTCTATGTCTGCACGAGTTTTGGATAGAATGTTTGGAATAAATCCTCCTGGATTCTTTGATCAATTGAATTATAAATCATCTCAGGATGTAATTGTAGCACCAACACCAGCTGACTTTTCAAGTACCAGCAAGATTGAAACTCCAAATCCACATAAATTTAACCTGGGCGGTATCACTCCACAAATTCAGACTCCAGGAGGAACTGGTGCATTGGGGACTGCTACCTATTTTCCAATACTCGCGGGCTTGGCATTGTTTCTGATAGGTTTGAAGCCAAGCGGGATAGTAGAACCTCACACTCATCCAAATGCAGCTGAATTGAACTATGTTATCAATGGAAAAGTACGTTTCACAGTATTTGGCCCGAGTGGGGAGGTTGAGACATCTGAAATTGGTCAAGGTCAAGTCTTTTTTGTCCCCGCTGGATATTTTCACTATCTAGAGAATCCAGATAATGTAAATGGCAGCAATGTTCTTTCCTTCTTTGGTAATGAGAACCCAGAATTTATAGGACTTGTAGGAGGTCTCAGCGCATATTCTAACGAGGCACTAGGTTCTGTATTCACTAAAGACCCAAAATTCTTTAGCAATCTCCCGCGACTGGAGAAAAATGTGTTCATTGGATCAGGAACAGGATAAGATAGAAGTATAATGAAAAGATGGTAACAAAGAATCCAACTAGTACTAGTATTCCATGCGGATATAGATTCTAGATTCTACGATGATTTTTTAGATTATAATCTTTTAATCCAAGTTGGGCATAAGAGACTCTAGAACTCTAGAGGTTGTACGTAACGGGATAATTAAATATGGTAGTCATTCCTTAGTAAGTTAGTTAGATCTTGGTTACTAACTAACCAGAGGATTACTATCTTATTTAAGTAGTGTAATGTAATAGTAGTCTACAAAGAATAAGACATACCCTCTTCATTATCTTCATCGAATCAGAAGGTTGCTGTAGTTACAGGAAGCTCAAGCGGGATAGGATTTGAAACATCCTTAACATTGGCAAGAAGTGGCTTCCTTACCTACGCCACAATGAGGAATCTAGGAAAGGGTGCAACAATAAAATCAGTTGCAGCCAAAGAGGGGCTGCCGATTCGTGTTGCGCAGCTGAACGATACCGAGGAGAGATCAGTATGCGGTACATTCGATGATATCTGACGTCTGCAAGATCGACGTGTTGGTAAACAATGCTGGGTATGGACTTAACGGAGCGTTTGAAGACCTTGCAATGGAAGAGATAAAGGCTCAGTACGAAACCAATCTATTCGGTGTTATAAGAGTAACTCAAGCGGTCCTCCCCATCATGAGAAAACAGAAATCTGGTATCATCATAAATACTAGTTCAGGAGCTGGAAGATTTGGTTATCCAGGAGGATCCGCCTATGTTAGCACAAAATTTGCAATCGAAGGTCTGAGTGAATCTATGGCATATGAATTGGAGCCATTTGGAATAAGAGTGGTCTTGGTTGAACCTGGGTTATTAAGACAAACTTTGTTAACAGTATAGTTGCTGCCAAGAAATCTCAAGATCCAAATTCTCCATATGCACAACTTATGCTACAAGCTTTCAACATATGTTGGAGGGTGGCTCTTCCTCCGATGTCGTAGCAAAAGCAGTGCTTAAAGCTGTTACAAGTGAAAATCCTACTCTGAGGTATTTAGCTGGAAACGATGTAGAAACATGGATGAAAGGAAAAACAAGTATGTCTGATGAAGAGTTCAATAAAATGATGAGCAAAATCTGATGAAGTAGAGCATTGTGAAAATAGAGAAAGTGACTTTTCACACTATAATAGAAGGTATGTGAGGTTTACTATTGCCACGATGGGATGTTCTGTCCTTGTTGCGGTATGGAATTGAGAGTGTCACCAACTAATAAACAACATAAAGAAAGGCAGAGGCAATTTTCGACTTAAAAGAGAGCAACAACTAGCATGAGGGAGAGTGAGGCGGACTGACATCGAAGGTTACCCATGAAAACAAATCATATACTTATACTCTAGCTAATAAATCGGTATTGTTATATACTTGCTAAATTAATTAATTAATAGAGTTATAAATGGTATTCATAGTTGATGAAGGAAGCGAGTTTGGCGCTCCACTAGAGAAAGTTTGGAAATTAAGTGAAGCGCATGCGAAGGACGCAGCAAAGATTCATCCAGGTGGTAAGAATTACAAGACTGAGACTGTAAGCGAAAACGCTACAATTCAAAGCTGGGAAAGCGATATGCACGGTCAAACAGTAAAGACCAAGATAAAAGTCACTAGATTCTATCCATTGGGGGTAGCTATAGAATTACTGGAAGGAGCAATAGCAGGCTCAAAGTTCTTCAACTACTATACTCCAAATGGAAACAAAACTGGGGTAACCGTAGTAGGCGACTTTAAATCCTCAATGATGCCTGACGAAAATCAGCTTAAGCAAGCAGTGACGTCTTTCCTAGAACAAGCCTTTAACGAAGATAGTGCCTATTTGAAGACAATGAGTTAGGTCGATTCGCAGTATCCATCAATAGTAGCTAGTAGGAGAGTTTGACCACGAAGGCGCAAACAGGCGTTGCTTTCACATTACGCTAAAAGTAAAAGCTAGGTAGAAGTTTATTTGACAGCTAGATGTTCAACTCCTAGATGAAGGAGGTTACTGAGATAAACCATAACAGGCGTCTCTCAGAGGTATTATCTCATGCCAAGTGTCCTAGATGTAATTCCAACGATAAAGAAGCTATTGCATCTGTTGGAGATAATTACAATCTCAGATGCAAACATTGTTGGTACGAATGGACTGAAAGCTGGCGTCCAAGTATGGCAAAAGAAAATAAACCATCGCCTAAGTAATGTGTGAAACTTGAATAATCAATC
>CAKOFP010000078.1 GCA_933226995.1 Candidatus Nitrosopolaris rasttigaisensis
AATATTCTCCAATGTTTCTTCGATGGAAGTGGTCAGTGGTTTATGACCCTTTAAAGCGTAAGCGGCGTGTAGCTCGAGACGCTTCACTCCGAGCGATTAATTGATTAAGAACAGTTTATGCGAATATTCGATGAAACAAAGAAACTACTAGAGTTCTAGTAGGCATCAGCTGATCGAACTTGAGAGATGCTCTCAAACACTTGTCAAATTAGATGCGAATCCCCTCTCATCCAAAAGATAAACACACAGGTAGGAAAACTCTTCACACATGTACGTCGCTTTTATTGATTTGCTACTTTATTATATCCTGACTAGACCTCATGTACCTAGATTTAGAATTGTTACCAGGAAGAGAAAACTCAGATGTTGCCATCAACTATGATTCAAAAAAGAAGATCGCCGAACCACCTCTAAATTTATTGTTTAACCCTTCTTTAGTTAGCAAGAAAGATGTTTGGGATATAGATATAAGTAAGCTTCTGGGAATTTTGCTAAATATTATTCACGCCTCCGGAAAAAAAGACCTTCGAGTATGCGGAATTGCAGCTTTATCTTCATCAATGATCCACCGTCTTAAAGTCGAAAGCATTTTTAGGCTAGAGAAGGTAGCTATGCAGAAGAAGACGATCATAGATCCTGTAACTCATGATCCTGTAACAGATCTTGATGCGATTCAGCTTCCATTCAGGTTCGAATCAACGTACCCCGTATCTTTAGAAGAACTTCTTCAAGTGTTAGAGAATATGATTTTCGAGATCTCAAACCCGGATTCGAGGAGAAAAAAACTTTCTATCGAACCAGTACAAAGTTTTGACTTTGATCAATTCTCACAGAAATTTGAACAAATAATACGAGAATATGAAGATAAGATTTTTGGTATCGTTAGTGCAGACCATGTGGTGATGTTTAGAATGCTTATTTCAAAAATGGGAGCATTAGAAGTTGCTAGGTACTTTATTGCCTTACTTTATCTTGTAACTAAAGGAAAAATCAATTTAGAACAGAATGAGGAATCTGGCGACATAAAAATTACGATCATGTGAGCATGTATGGGAATTAATAAATCCACCACTAGAATAGGTATGCGAAGTTGAGGAGTTTTCTTCCAACTGAGGAAATCACTGCGAGAATCGAAGCTGCATTGTATTCATCGGGTCGGCCCTTGTCAATTGATGAATTGGTAAGAGCATCTGGAACCAATTCAAAATCAAATACAAGGAAAGTCGTTAACGAATTAATTAAAAAAACAAAATCCGTTTTCACGGCCATAGAGATAACTGAATTAGCTGATGGAACATTCGTGCTTCAATTAAAACCTGGCTATACACCCCTAATCAGAAAATTTGCGCAGCGTCCGTTAATTCCAACATCGGCTCTTAAGACATTGTCGTACATTGCATATGAACAGCCGGTGACTTCGAAACGTCTCGTGCAGATTAGAGGAAGTCAGGTGTATGCCCATTTTAGAACCTTGAAGCAAATGGGATTCATCGAGCTCGAAAAACTCGGAAGGTCGAAAACATACCGAACTACAAAGAAGTTTCGAAGTTATTTTGGGGTAACAGACATTGAATCTTTAAGAAATTCGCTAGTATCGACGCTCGAGAATCAGGGTAAAAATAATAAACTATCACAGCGTAACAACCCAATGATCGTGGCAACAGCATCGCCGATAGAGGAAGCGGAAAGGTCTTAATAAGAGGAAGATACTTATGGCGATTACTTATGCGGAAGTCATTAGAAAACCTGGCCGGACGTAAAGCTTCTGGCGGTCGTCGAGTTGCCTCGAGAGCTAGACGGAAATTCGAACTCGACAGATATCCAAACGAGGCTATCGCTGGTACTACCATAACAACTAGTAGGAGGACGAGAGGAAATAACATAAAGACGGCCTTAAAAGCTGCAGAAACTGTGAATGTCTTAGATCCGAGTTCAAAAAAAACGACTAAATTGGCGATAGTACGTGTAACAAAGAATCCTGCAAACAAGGATTATGAGAGGAGAGGCGTGATTAGTAAAGGTGCACTGGTTGAAACAGAAGCCGGGGCCGCAAGGGTAATCTCGCGTCCAGGTCAGGATGGCAGTGTTAATGCAATTCTAATAAAATAGTAAATTCAAGTTCTCATTATAGGGTTAATTTTCGGTACGGTTACGATCATCAAACAAAAAAGAAAGCCAGATATTTAATTGTTGGATGGATAGATATAGTGATTAGGCGTGCTTTCTATTCGGCCGTTGTATCCTCACCCGGCACTACTACTCGAAGAGAAAAGGACTGGAATAAAACGCACTTATTTGGTGATATCCGACTTACATATCGGACTTGAGGGTGAGCTGAACCTACGAGGAGTCATTTTTGACTCGAAATATTCTCTCAATACGATGCTTGAAGAGCTACGTGGCCTTATCAAATCAAATCAGTTGGACGGCGTAATATTACTCGGTGACGTAAAGAGCACCATACGATCCATAAGCAAACAAGAATGGAACCAAGTCCCGGAATTCTTCAGAATACTCTCTGGACACGCAAGTATTTACGTAGTTCCAGGTAATCATGATACCAACGTTCGCTTCTTAGTCCCGCAGAATATTAATATTATGAGCGTCAAAGGCATGGTGCTGGAGGGAACCTTGTTGGTGCACGGCCATACGATGCCATCCTCTGCTAGAGCATCGATTAAAAGAATAATAATGGGGCATATACATCCGGTTTTCTCGAGATGCAATAGCGTTCTCAACGGGCGACGGATATGGCTGTATCTTAAAGTGAGGAGAGAGACGATATTCCCTGGAACTGTAGGAACGCTCGACATCATAATCGTGCCCGCATTTAATAAGGACGTACCTGGGATGATGAATAAACGGGACGCTAAATCAATTTCGCCAATAATCAACAGGGCACTTCAGTCTAACGCGATTGAACAGGCACTGGCTGTAACACTGGATGGTTCAATAGTTGCTGATGACGGTAACGTGGTGGCAAGGCTATTATCATGAACCTGCTTTGTACTAATGATAAGAATAACGACATCTAATTTCAACGAGCTGCTACTGTTCATAATTTAACATAATCCCGCATAAAAGTCAATGTTGGAGTATTTGTCATTAACCATTCAAGAGTTTTGATGAACGAATTCGCTGCTTCCAACGTAGTTAAGACAGGGACGCCCATCTCAACAGCTTTTCTTCTGATTTGATATTCGTCATACAACATTCCAACATACTTCTCAATTGTAGACGTTGAGGGGATATTTATAATAAAATTAATTTTGTGTTCAAACAGCAAATCTGAAATATTGGGTTTCCGGTCTGGCTCGCTAATCTTGTAAACCTCCTGGATATTTTTGAAGTCATTATTTACCAGGAATTCAGCTGTATGCTCTGTTGCCATTATGTTGTATCCCATTCGTGAAATAAGTGAAATCAACGGCAACAATTTTTCCTTATTTTTCTGGCCCCCGATGGTAATTAGTGCTGAGCCGGACAACGGAAGCGCGTATCCTGCGGCGGTATACGCCTTAGACAATGCGTCGTAAAAACTGTTCCCAAAGCACGCTACTTCGCCTGTAGATTGCATTTCTACACTAAGCACTATGTCAGCTCCTTCAAGTTGCATAAAAGAAAATTGTGGGACTTTGATTCCGAATCCAGAAGTCTTTAACCAGAGGTCTTTCGCGTTTTTCGGAAGGGCCCTGCCAGTCATCGCCTTTGCAGCAATATTTATTAGATTTATTCCTACAAATTTTGACACAAAGGGCATTGACCTTGACGCTCGGATATTTGCTTCTATTACCAATACTTCATCGTCCTTGATGATATATTGAATGTTAAAAGGACCCCTAACATTCAACTCTCTACCAATTCGACTTGAATAATCCACTAATGTCTCAGTAGTTTTTCGGTCAAGTCTCCACGGCGGTATACACATAAGAGCATCCCCAGAATGTATACCCGCATTATCAATGTGTTCTATTATAGAACCTATCAGAACTTCATTGGAATCTCCTACAGCATCCACTTCCACTTCCGAGGCGTCCTGTAAAAATTTGCTGATAACTATTGGGTAATCAGGACTAACTCTTACGGCATCCGTCAAGAATTGCTCTAATTGTTTTTCCGCCCACACGATTTTCATGGCTACCCCGCTGAGAACATACGACGGTCTAACTAAAACAGGATAGCCGACAGTTTCTGCAAATTGTTTGGCTTTTGATATGCTAGTAAATTTTTTCCATGCGGGTTGCTTAATGTTCAATGAATCTAATAATTTTCCAAATTTTTCTCTATCCTCAGCTCTATCGACGTCATGACTCCTCGTACCAACTATATTAATTCCTTGTTTGGCTAGCTTGGGAGCGACGTTATTCGCCGTCTGTCCTCCAACACAAGTTACTATCCCAACTGGTTTCTCTTTTTCAAAAATGTCCATTATTCGTTCAAAGGTCAACTCTTCAAAGTACAATCTATCAGAAATGTCATAATCTGTAGAAACGGTTTCAGGATTGCAATTAATTATTGAAACATCAGGGACCCCATTTTCTTTTAGACCCCAGACTGTGTTTACTGTTCCCCAATCAAATTCCACGCTACTCCCGATCCGATAAGGGCCGGCGCCAAGTACGATGACGCTTCTCACAGATCCCGTTTCCACCAGGATGTCATCATTCTGGCCACCATATGTCAAATATAGGTAGTTTGTTTTTGCAGGCCACTCGGCAGCTAGTGTATCGATCTGCTTTACCACAGGTCTGATTCCAAACCTGTGTCTCAAACTCCTTATCTTTAGTTCGTCGATGCCTAGACATCTTCCAATTTGCTTATCTGAAAAACCAATATTCTTTGCTTCTTTGAGAATATCTTCATCAAAGTCAGATTGTTGTCGTAATCTATACTCCATATCAATTATGTTTTTAATTCGTATCAAAAACCATGGATCTATCGCTGATAGCATGTTTATTTTTTGTAAGTTCATCCCAGCTTTCATCGCTTTGACAACGTCAAATATAACCTCGTCAGTTGGATGGAGCAATGCTTGTTCCATTGTTTCTGTATTCTCCGTACTATCTTCCCCCCCTTCCTTTCTTTCATCTTCTTCTTCTCCCTGCACTGGAAACTTTGACACATTGGGTCTGCCTGCGGCTGACCCAATTTGTTCTCTCATCGAGATTTCGGCTGAAACATAGTTCTGACTTTTTTTGTCTTCATCAGGATTGGCGACAAGGCCATCTTTTCCTATTTCACACATCCTAATTGCTTTTTGTAATATTTCCTCGAAACTTAGTCCGATGGCCATCACTTCACCGACTGATTTCATTGTGCTTCCGAGTTTACGTTTCACGAGCTCAAATTTACGAAAATCCCACCGAGGCATTTTGAGGACTACGTAGTCTAATGAAGGTTCAAAACAAGCAGTTGTCGCCTTGGTAATACTGTTAATCAACTCCGGTAGAGAATATCCCAGTGAAATCTTTGCGGCCATATATGCAAGTGGGTATCCTGTCGCTTTACTCGCGAGCGCGGAAGATCTCGAAAGCCTTGCATTTATTTCTATAACGCAATACTTTGGAGACGTCGGATCAAGTCCAAACTGAACGTTGCATTCTCCAACAATCCCACAATAAGCCGTCGCACGCAGAGCTGCCGAGCGTAATAAATGGTATTCAGAATTATTCAAGGTTTGCGATGGCGCTACGACGATATTATCCCCAGTATGCACACGCATTCCAAGGATGTTTTCCATATTGCAAACAATAACACTATTTCCTTTTCCATCTCGCATTACTTCGTATTCGATTTGTTTCCAGTCTCCGACATATCTCTCAATTAGGACTTGTCCAACCATACTGAGTGATAATCCACGCCGTACAATTTCTTGAAGTTCGTACTCGTTGTAAGCAACACCGCCCCCTCGTCCTGCTAGCGTATACGCTACTCGAACGATAACTGGATAACCAATCGCTCTGGAAACTTTGGATGCAGTTTCTAAGGAGTATGCAGCGGCGCTGCGTAAAACAGGCACGCTACTTCTTATCATGGCGTCCTTGAATAGCTGCCTATCCTCAGTTATCTCGATCCCCTCTATTGAAGTCCCCAGAATGTTGATCCCATATTTTTTCAGTATTCCAAGCTTGTGAATCGCAACGCCGCAATTGAGTGCAGTCTGTCCTCCGAAGCCTAGCATTATGGAATCTGGCAGCTCAGCTTCAATGATTTTTTCAACGTAACAGGCGTTAATTGGTAGTAGGTATACTCTGTCTGCAAACCTTGTGTCTGTCTGTATGGTCGCAATATTGGGATTAATTAGGACGCTTTTGATGCCATCTTCTTTTAAAGCCTTGAGGCATTGTGAACCGGAGTAGTCAAAATAACGGTCAGTATGTCTGACTCTCGCCGGCTTCTCCGATTTTAATTGCCCCGCTTCCGAGAACAAGAACTTTTTTTATTGTTTCATGTTTTGGCAAATTTCCTCCTCTTTGGTTTTTTTCTTCCTCGCCACAGACATCTTCACTTTTGGATTGCTCTTATTATTATCATTGTTACTTTCAGTTGTTCGGGGAGATGATGACCTTCTGCTGAAATCGTCAAGTAATTCTTTGAATCTATCAAAAACAAATATACAGTCATAAGGTCCTGGAGACGCCTCTGGATGAAATTGCACTGCAATTATCGGTTTTGATTCATGCTCAATTCCCTCTACTGTGTGGTCATCTACATTTGAAAACCATACCTTAAAGCCCGTACCGTTTAGGCTCTTAGGCTCAATTCCATAACCATGATTCTGGCTAGTGATATAAGTACGATTACTTCGTAAATCTATGCACGGTTTATTCTGTCCTCGATGACCGAATTTTAACTTGTAGGTATCGGCTCCTGCTGCCAATGCTAGAATCTGGTGTCCAAGACAAATTCCCAAAGTCGGGACTGATGCCTTGATAAGCTCGCCTGCAGTTTTGATTGCAGTTTTGCAAACCTTTGGATCCCCAGGACCATTACTAATTACTATGCCCTTTGGTTTGTGTAACATCACTTCATCAAAAGATGAATCCCACGGGAGACTTACGACCCTGAAACCTATCCGGAGAATATTACGTATAATGCTGTTTTTTGTGCCGGTATCCAATAGTACAAGGGTATCCCTTGCTTTATCGCCATACACGCGAGGAGTATTTGTCGAAACTTCAGGCATAAAATTTTGTTGAACGTACGTTTGGTTTTTTATAAGGCCAGACAATCTTTCGCGTACGTCAATTTCTGAGTTAGCCGCCGCGCCTTCTTGGACAGTCCAAGTGCTGATGGCACCCATCATCACTCCATTAATTCTCAGTTTCTTCGTAAGTTCTCGAGTATCTATATTACATATTCCTGGAATCCTTTGTTCGTATAACCATTCATCAAGCGTTTTGACACAACTCCAGTGACTTGCTACGACCGATAGATCATGAATTATTAAGCCTCTGATTTGGATTCTATCAGATTCAAAGAACCTAGGCAATCCAAATTCGTCAGTGTCTTCGATACTCGGAACACCGTAATTTCCAATTAGTGGATAAGTTAGACATAATATTTGACCGCGATATGAAGGGTCTGTAAGTGTTTCCGTGTAGCCAACCATACCCGTGTTAAAAACGACTTCGCCAGCAATATCAGCAGGATACCCGAAACCAATCCCGTCGAATATGCTGCCGTCCTCTAACATGAGCTTGCCTTGGTCTCCGAAGTACGACCGACGAAGTGTTGGAATTTTTGATCCTTAGCAACTCTTCGGGACTACAAATTTAAGTTTTGCTCCTGATCCGAATTTCGTTGTTAAAGCGCCCAATCGTTCACAACATTAGTCAGATAAAACATGTCATAGAAGCTCTCCTGCGTCAGTAGGCAAACCCAATTCGCTGACATCTTATGTCAGATCCTTGTATCCAAGGTAGTTAGGACTGGCTTGGCGGAGCGTTCAAGCATTAACTAAATATATACTGGCTTGATTTACCCACTTGGATGCCAAAAAAAGCCAGGCGGCAACAGAACGTCAAGAATAGCAAGTTTACATTTTCCAAATATAAATATGCCCTAATGATTTTTGGGGGTATCGCAGTAATTGTCGTAATAGCCGGCTATTTTGGAATACGCTCTTTGATTCCTGTGAATGGTAATACTCCGGCTTTTGCTCCTCCGATAAATACATTTATGAAAGCAAGTCATTCTCCTCAAACGGGCTGGCTGTTCACCAGCCAATCTACCGCAGCTTCACGAAGTAATGGCATGGGAGCAGGATTTAACAGCCCGACGATTTTCTTAAAATATGGTGCGCTTGACTCGATCCATTTAATCAATGAGGATGCCGATACACGCTCACTCCATAACCTGAATATAGATACATTTAACGTACATACTAAAAGCCTGGGGTATTTTGAAAGTCAGTCCCTCACGTTCATTGCAAATAAAATTGGCACATTTGTTTACTACTGCAACATACATCCGGAGATGAGAGGCCTAATAAAGGTCGAGCAGTGATCTCTCTTATCTTAACTATCAGAATTCATTGATGTAACTGAATTCTATCATATTCTAGACATCTCTCATTTCAACCAATCTATCGGGATATCCTGGTATACACCGTTAGGTAGAACGCGTCTAATAGATATGGGCAGTGCTTTAGCATATAACTCCGCTGTTGCTAGAGAGATTGAATCTCTTACCTCATGGGGGACTCTAATAAACGCCGGCGCTCCCAAAGAAAGTTGTAAAGATCTGGCACCCGTGATCCTTGCCTTTTCAAACCTCGTAATGCGTGCTGGTCCGATTAGAATCTGATTGCCATTAGGAATGATCTCCTTGAGTTCGAATTCAACTTCAGCATAAGTCACAACTTCATCTTCAGGTCGGCCCGATTTCTTGACTGGAGTATCTCCTAATTGTACCCGAGCTTTTTCGAGTGTAGCATCATGTTTGATGGCTATTTTTTTCGTAGTCGTGGAGACATCTCGCCGGCTACGGCTCTTTTTCGGAGCAGAGTTTATCCCCTTATCAGTTTTAGTTTTAAACTTTTTGGAAGAGGTCTTTTGATTTGAAGAATGTTTAACCACCAAGAATGTTCCAAAAGATAACAATTATATAATTAAATGTTGCGAAATCTACAATGTCCAGTAAATTAAACCTTCCCATTTCAGCAGTTTGGGTTAAGGTGAAATAGGTTCAGCACGGTTTCAAGGATACCTCTTAATATAGAGATATCAAATAAGGGAGTCGTCGAGTGCGAGATTATTCGCCATCTTTCCCCGATCACAACTAAGATCATTTTAAAGGGTTTGCCTTTGAAGGATAGGATTCATAAGCTGAGAGAAAATTTAGTATATATAGAGACCGGGTTAACGATAGGAGCAGAGAAACAACGATCTCGGTTTAGACGTGGCGAGATGGCCTACTTAACGTCTAACGGTTCCTTATGTATTTTCGTTAAAGATTCTGCACCAATATCTGCTATGAATCCGATAGGTGTAGTTAGATCCAACCTGCATTTAGTAGAAACGGCGCAAACAGGGGACGTAATGACACTACGGCATATTAATTAAACTTGCTCAATCAGCTGATATACTCTATGGCCGCTATAACCACCAACACTTTTAACTATGCCTTTTGCTTCGAGTGATTTGATATATGCGTTAGCTACAGAAATTTTTACGCCCGCAGCTCTTGCCACACCATGAATCGTAATAGCTTTCATGCTCTGTATAGCTCTCCTGCCTTGTGAATCCTCCACCAAAACTGATAGCTTTTGTTTTTGCTGGACTTTTCCTAAAGCCTTCTTGGTTTCTTCCTTCTTTACAGGTTTACCGCCGTCATGACCAGAAGATGGAGAACCTTTTTCAGATCCCAGAGGTTTTTTCTTACTGCCGCCCATGCTAACTGTACAGATTTGTCGCATTTTATAAGTTGTGCTCCATGTCCTTTACCAAACTTTTCGGACGCTCTAAGTTAGTTAGTTAGTTTTAGGTTAACAGCACTGGTAATCCAATTTTAAACAATAATGCATTAAAGATCAAGCGTCTTTATTACTGGGCAACAAGTCGGTCCAAAAGATATATGAATTGATCAAGTTTTTCTCTTGGGACTACTGCCCCACATGCTTTTTCGTGTCCTCCACCACTTCCCCCTACCTCTGAACTAATCTGATTTACCACTCTCCCTAAATGCACTTTACAGGATTTGTTGCCACGGATAGAAAAAATATAGGAATCAATCTCGTCTTTTAACTTATAGACCATTGCAACTGGTTTTTCTGAGATACCCAAAACAAAGTTGACAATCATACTGGCAGATAGTGCTGAATTATTTTGCGCATACGCAATGTTGTCGGATTTAGTTATAGATCCTTCTATTTTCCTAATAGCATCAGAAACCTTTCGGGCGTATCTTTCTGCTATGGAGAAACCACCTTCTATATCGTGAGGGTATTTCATACCTGAAAGGAAATTGACAAGCTCAATTAGAAATTCGTCATCATGCTGTTTAGCGGAGATCATATAGGAAAGGACAGTAGATTCCAACATTAGAAATTGCCTATCATATCGCGATACGATGGCAGAAGCGATAGGCTTATTTTCCATATAGTCGGTCAATGAACTAGCAGCTGCAAAAAAAGCCGCATGTGGCTTTAATTTCTTTTTGAATTTATTGTATATTTGTACACTGCTGCATTCTTCAACAGAGTGAATCAGCAATACTCCTTTTTTCTTGAGTGCGATAACGGTCTCTAGATTTAGGTCATGATGATCAATATATATGACCTTAGCGCCATTTGAGATAATTTTACCCACTATATCTATAAATTCTCCCTCATTTTTTTTACTCAAGCCCAAGTCGCTAACAAAAATTCGATCTAGTTTGGGTAAAAAGTCGGCAGCAGCCAGTTTATCGAGGGTAGAGATAATATTAGGGTAATCGACTAAGATGATAGTTTTAGCATTAAACGCTGCCTTGATCAATACAGCAGATAATATACCATCGACATCTTCTTTATGTGACAGGCACGCCGTTATAGACATCTTTTGGTTTCATACAAAAACTAAATTTAAGTTGTGCGTACGAAAAGCGTCTATTACTAACGTACTCTTAGTTTCATTGTTTATTGATAATGCTTATTTGCAGCCAAGATAAAAAAATCTTCCCTCCTAAGAGGCATAGTTTGAATTCTAGGGCAATATAGACGTGCACGGGTCGATACTGCGATGAAGTAGGCGTATGGTTTGAGCCAAATGTCGTGATATAATACCTCGCCTCGGAAATAGACCTCAACCCGTTCCAAACTGCCCGGAGAACTATTTACTGAAAGATATGGTCTCGCACTCAGAATTGCGCAGTTCGACAAGGATCTGGAAGCGCCCGCCGACGTAGACGATAGTCTCTACGGGAAGACGGCAGATTAAAACATTGGACCTAAATAATATATAGATAACAAGAAGAATGTATCCCTGACCTTGGAATTCATGATCGGCCTGTCTTTCCTATCAACGGTTTGACTTTTATCGTTAGCTTAAAACTTGTCAAAATATCTTTACATCTGTTACGGATGGTAACTTCAGTCACTCCGGCCAAGCTTGATAAATCTATCTGTAGAAGATTGACGCCCAGTAGTATTGCAGCTAGATAAATATATGCTGCTGCCAGCCCGTTTGGGGATTTGCCATCTGCAAGAAGGTGATTGTTGGACTTGTGAGCTATCTCAATCGCTAGTCTCTCTACCTTGGCTTCAATTTTTGCCATGTTTGCAAGTTTGGCTATGTAATGATCAATTGTAAGCGTTACAGGGATTGGAAGTGACGTTATTGTGGTCGTCGCGGCTGCTGAAATTAATACTGATTCGGTGCCTACAGCGGCTTTTGCCATAGCCGGGAAATGACTAGGCAATGACGTAGAGAGCTGCGTGGGTTGTTCTGTAAAGACGCCCATCTCCATAACCATCATCCTATAGTATTTAGAAGCTAGTTTTAGGCTAGACCTATCATTCTGAGTAATGCCAGTTGCTTCCACTATTTCTTCCAACGACCTCACTACAGAGCACCTTTTACAGGCTAGATAAATTGTTGCTGCCGCCATGGAGTTGATAGATTTTCCTTTTGCCCCACTCCTGCTCTCAAAATTTCGATAGATCATCGCTGCGGTTTCTACCAGTATCTTCGGAAAACACATCGCTGAACAAGTTTCGTTAATCCTGGATAAGACGTTTGAGAGTCTTCTCTGTTTCGGGGAAGCTACTCTTATCCTTGAATGCCATTTCCTCATGCTATTCATCCGTTCTGCCATTTGGCAGTCAATTGATTTGCCGCTGTAATCCTTCGTACCTAAACCAATCTCGGTTCTTAAACCGTAATCATGTAATGAAAGGCTTGTATATCCGCTAGCACGTGTATTCTTTGACCTTTCTTCAAAGTCAGAGGAGTTGCTTTCAGGACCATAATCGTCGACCTGATCCATGACTACACAACCACATTTTTGGCAAATGTATTCACCTATGTTGTAATCATGAATGAGCCCAGATTCGCACTCAGGACACTGCGTATAGTATTCTGTTGAATTCAAATCTATATCACTTTGTCATCGTGTTAGGTATCGATATGATTCGCATTCCTGCCCTTCTGGTCATAAGGTCAGATTTTGACCTGTTGAGAAATTTGTTTCGCAAATTCAAACCCCTTCTATTGACAATCTTACTCATATTACCTAAATTATTGAACATTTTTCGGTTGCTTAGGTCATAAAAAATAAGCCTGGTTAGTTGAGGAAAATATTTCTGGATCAACACACCCGTTCAGGAGTAGGAGAGGATTATTCTATTTATTTAGGATGGTCATAACAATTTACCATAATTGGAAATATTTCTAGTCCCTGCTATCAGCTACGGAATAGTCTGATTTAGATTTGACATGAGAAAGATAATAAGTCAAATTCTGGATGAAAAAACATTTTTGTCTTTGATATATTATAAAAATTGACAATCAGGCTTATTATCTGACAGATACATCTAAAACATGAAAGAATCTAGCGACGAAATGAAATGTACCAAAATTACCGTATACGGAAGATGTAGGGGAAAGCGGGTTGTCTAGAAGACTTGCAATCTTTGCTTTTTGGTTTCTAGGATTTGGCATAGGCTTTCTTGGATATCTATCCCTTCCAAGCATCGCGCAATGGTTTGCT
>CAKOFP010000079.1 GCA_933226995.1 Candidatus Nitrosopolaris rasttigaisensis
ACGTAGAGCTTGCTATTGCTACAGGAAATATTGTTTAGACCTTTTAAATCCAAAGTCGTGTAGAGACTTACCCTGAACCAAATCAATGACGTCGCCAATATATCGAATGAACGCTGGGTCGAACTAACCGGGGATGTTTTTGGTAGATTAACTGGATAAAGGGTATCTGAGACCTACACTCTTGATAATTTAATTATTGATATCCCAATGGCCGAAGGACCTGACGGACAGAAGGTGCGGAGCGCCCAATGGGGGCCAATCTAGGAAAATCGAACCTATAGACACGATACAGCGCACGGCGAATTTGAATTGGCGCTAAGGACATTCATATTTTACTCCCTGCCACCTAAGATATTTTCTTTTGACAATACCCGATCTATCTCTTCTTTTGACATTAGGCCTCTACTCAAGACAAGCTGTCGAACGGTGATTCCTGTTTTCACGGATTCCTTGTAGATCTCGGCTGCTCTCAAGTACCCAATATATGGATTTAGTAGAGTGACAAGAATCGGACTCTTATCCACATGAGATGATATTGTTTGCCAATTTGCTACCAAGCCATCTATCATATTTTTTGCAAATGTCGGTAGGAAATTTTTTAGCATCCTGGCTGAATCTAGAATATTTTTTGTCATTCCCGGTAGCATCACATTGAGCTCGAACTGCCCGGCCTGGGCAGCGAGGGCAACTGATACATCATTTCCGACAATATTAAAGCAGATCATATTAAGACATTCAGCAAGAGAGGGATTAACCTTTCCGGGCATGATAGAAGACCCAGCGTGAACGGCAGGGATAACAATTTCCGCAAATCCTGCATTTGGACCAGAGGCCATTAACCTTAAGTCATTGGCCATTTTAATTAACTCCAAAGCGAGATTGCGGAGAGCGGACGAACAGTTAGCCACGTCGAACTTACTCTGCAAACAGTAATAGATATTGGGAGATGGTTTTAGATCTAATCCAGAGATTTCCGAAAGGTGGCTAATTGCAATTTGGCTGAATCCTTTCGGTGAATTGACACCGGTACCTACGGCAGTGCCACCGAGGCCAATGTACCGGAGGTTATCAATAGCTTGATAGAATTTTTTCTTCGCGATTTCTAACGAATATGCATATTCTCCGAATTCTATCCCAAGAGTAACTGGAAGGGCATCCATCAAATGAGTCCGGCCGATTTTTATTGTGTCTTTAAACTCGATTGCTTTCCTCTCCAATGACCTAGTTAGATCCTCTAGTGCCGAGATCGTTGCTAACATATTAACTATAATAGCAACGTGCATTGCCGTAGGAAATGTGTCGTTGCTTGACTGGGACATGTTGACGTGATCGTTGGGGCTAATGACATCATATTCTCCCTTTTTCTTTCCCATGATCTCAAGAGCACGGTTAGCCACAACTTCATTGATATTCATATTAAGTGCAGTTCCAGCGCCAGAGTTAATTGCATCGATTATGAATTGATCGTTCAATCTATTCTCCAGAATCTCATCACAGCTTTTTATGATCGCACTTGCTATAGTTTTATCAAGGACGTTAAGTTCCATGTTCGCTAGTGCTGCTGATCTCTTTATCATCGCGTATGCGTGGATCAGGTCCGGATGGGCCTTTTCTCCTGTAACGGTATACTGCGAGGATGCTCTAACTGTAAAAGGACCATAATACGCTTCAGAGGGAACGTTGACGTCCCCAAGCGAGTCTTTATCAATTCTAAAAGACATAATCGGTGTGTGGCATTGCCAAAGAAGTGTTAATAAACCAATCTAGCACAGAGACGCTAACACCAAATTTCCGGGAAAAATCATCTTGCTGCATGTGATTAATACGGCAGCTTGCCCATCGACGTCGCCAGCAGATAGCCGACGATCGATCTCTAGCTCATCTCTACCGTATCGTTTTCGCTTCTCCTTTTTCGCAGGACTATCGCTAAAATGATCAGCGCAATTAAGATTGTAAGCATTAGAAAAAAAATTCCCTCATTCTTAACCGTTCCATGTGGGAGGATCATAAGTGCAATCCATTGGGAGATGTTGATAGGCATATTGTCCAGAAGGCAGGTACGGGTTATTTGGTTCTTGCTGAAATATTTAGTTCGCCCAAAGAAGCCCAATGTACTAGAGAATAATGCCATATCAGAGTTCAGCTAGCAAGGTGGGGAAGGGATTCGAACCCTTATATATTCGCTCACTACAGGGTTTTTTCTGCAGGCGAACGCATGGCCGCTCTGCCACCCCACCTTCGATTTAGTCCTGAATTTTCCAAAATTAAAGCATTACTTATGTAAAACAAGATCAGTCGACCCTGCCACTTTGAAAAAGGCTGGTCTCTTGATGTTTATTTTGAGGAAACGATTCTAGTGTATATATTGCACCAAAGTGTGAAGGAACTGGGCGCTCGATTCAAAGGGAGTACCCAACTTGTTGAAGAAAGTAATTTCTGCAATTCTTTTAAAAATCACGATCTTGGTTATCGTTGAAATTATTCTGATTGTTGGTAGTTTCAGTGCGATTGATTATTTTCAGTCTCAGCGCCGCCATGACCCCTCTAAAAGTATTGTAGAAGCTCATGGTGGGCAGATATGGTGTAGAAATAATAATCATGCAAGAGAGCAACATTTGCCTTTAGTCTACCGATATGAAAAATCGGACTCCTCGATATAGGAGACATTGAGACACAGCGAGAAGTTATGCAATAGAATATATGCCCAATGATTAGTTGCGAACGATGGCTACGATTATATTCATATAATATTTTGAATGTTGTTAGTAATACTGGTGCCACCAGTAGCACCATGTGATCACATCTAATATCCAAAAATTGGAATGAATATGTGTGTCGACAGCGATGCGGCATTTAGTGACGGGCTAGAATAAACCGGGAAGAAATAAGTTATGGTAAAGAGTTCTAGGAGAAAACTGCGATTCTGCACACGACCTTTGTGATTTAGTTTCACAGCTTCGCAATAAAGTTGCGCTACCCAATGCTCGCCTAGTCTTGCAATAAGATACCCCAAGGGGTGGGTTTGACCAATTTGACGCCCAAATTGACAATATTTTTGCCCAAAGTGACCACCACCAATTTACGATGCATCGGCCTAATTGTAAAGATAAAAGATGCGACCCGAAATACCGCAATCGTTGAAGAGAACAGTCATCCAACTTTACCTTTGAGGTGTATCCAGAAATGGGATAGCATCCATGACTCGGATTAGTCAGGGGTCTGTCTCGAACATAACCACGGAATGGAAGACAGATTTGGGATATCCTGAGCCTGACGATCTTAGAGATCTGGGAATCATGCTAAAGAACGCAGGCATGACCTCGCCCCAATGCGCCATGGGCCTCAGGATTGCGCAAATCATGAATTTCTGGGAATAGACCAAGATAATTTCAGAACATTTATCTCCGAAATCCATAAGCGTCGAGGGCCGGAAATCGGGCTTCGACCGCAGAAAGTCGCCGAGAACGTGAAACAATTGCTCGAGCTATCAGAGACCTTCCCACTTTGGCAAATTCCGCAGTATATATCTGATAAAACAAGCGAGAAACGAGAACTGGAGGAAGATATACTGGGGTTAAAGCAGCAGGAATCCCAGGCAAGACGCAGTTTCGAACTAGCTCTGAGGACGACTAACGTATCATCAAAGCTACTGATTGACCTCGAGAAAACCGGAATATTGCTGGACGATATCGAGCCATTTGTTAAAGCG
>CAKOFP010000080.1 GCA_933226995.1 Candidatus Nitrosopolaris rasttigaisensis
ATCCACTCGCCTGCGCAGCAGGGTACGCTACCATAGAGGCGTTGACAGAAGATAAATTGGTTGAAAATGCTGACAAGACTGGGAGATATTTCAAAGAAAGCCTGCTTATGCTAAAGGAGAAACACCGAATCATTAGAGAAGTAAGAGGTCTTGGTATGATGCTTGCGGTAGAGTTGCGGTTTGAAGTTAAGGATGTTTTGCTTGACGCACTGCAAAAGGGTTTATTGATGTTGTACTCTGGAAGGAATATTATCAGGCTTCTTCCGCCACTTGTAATGGATGAAAAAATAGTCTCGAGCGCAGTCCAAATAATTGATCTAGTTCTTACAGAAGAGGAGAAGAGACGGCATGTCCACTGACCTTGACTCTTTGGATGAAAAGATAGTAAGGATATTGCAAGCAGATTCGCGACGGCCGTTCGTGGAAATCGCTGGCGAGATAGGGTTATCCGAATCTGCAGTCAGAAGGCGCGTAAAAAATATGGTAAATAATGGAGTTATTACGCAATTTACAATCGAGTTGGGTGCAAGCGGAAAGACGAGCGCGATAACGCTGGTATCAGTTAGTTCCACATCTGATACCTCCTCAGTTTCTTCAGAGTTAAAGAAACTCAGCGGAGTACAGGTCATTTACGAAATCACAGGACAATATGACATTGCGGCGATTCTTGCCGCCCCTACTATCGGCGAGATTAACAATTGCATAGACGATGTTAGAAAGACTGTGGGGGTCTCTGATACAAATACGGTGATTGTGCTCAAAACGCTGCGGTAGTCTTGCATCTTCTCGTCGATTTTAGAATTTTTCCCTCTGGTATTCAGACTGAGGTGCACCTAAACGTCGAACGGCGCTATAAAAATTGTCGAAACCTTCTATTATAGTTGCGATAACATTTATATCATCTGCGAAATAAGCGGAATCTAGTTATCGATGTCCCTAAATTCGGAGGATCCTAACTACTATGCACATATCTATAATGAGTCCGATAGTGCAAACAAGAAAATAAGAATTCTAGATTCTACCCTGAGGGAAGGAGAGCAGCATCCTGGAGTATCATTCAGCGTTAAACAGAGAATACAGATTGCGTGGATGCTCGATTCTTTTGGTGTTGATCAAATAGAGATTAGCCCGATTGTTTCGCCCGATCACGCAGAAGCCACGAAAACTATAATAAGACAGGGACTAAGAGCAGACATTCTGGCTCATGTGCGGGCTATCAAATCTGACGTCGATGTAGCTATCAGCTGTGGTGCGACGTGGGTTGCAACTTACATGGGTATTTCTGATATCCATCTCTCTGCAAAATTAAAGATTACACGAGAAGAGGCCAAAATTAGAGCGCTGGAAGTTGTTGACTATATCAAGTCTCATGGTTTGAAAGCTAGATTCACAATGGAAGATGCGAGCAGAACTGATCCAGTTTTCTTAGTAGATATGTGTCGAGAAATTAATCGGCTAGGTATAGAACGAATTAGTATTCCCGATACTGTTGGCATCATGAGACCAACCGGAATGCACAACCTTGTAAGGATGGTTCGCGAAAGTATTGATACCTCAAAAAGCTCCTTAGATGTTCATTGTCATAACGACGTAGGATTGGCCCTAGCTAATGCGTTGGCAGGATGTGATGCAGGCGCGGATCAGATTCACACCACAATAGACGGATTGGGAGAGCGAACAGGTATTCCTACATTGGCTGAAACTGCCGTCGCGCTGATGTTGATTTACAAATCAAGCAACGACCTACGATTACACATGCTAAAAGATCTTTCAAGGACAATTTCTCAGTATACAGGTGTAGAAGTTCCCGCATCGAAGCCAGTTGTAGGTGACAGCGCGTACAAACACAAAGCAGGTACCCATCTTGCAGCAATTTTGAGGAATCCATCAGCGTATGAAATTCTGGAGCCCAAAACTGTAGGTAATAGACGCAAGATTGTATTTGGTGAGCTCGCCGGTAAGAATGGTGCAGCGTACTTGTTATCGATGCTAGGACTAGAAACCAGCGGTCACGAAGCTGAGACTCTAGCTCGTGGATTAAAGCAACTCCGCATGGGAGACATCTTGGAATTGTATCTCGATGAGAAACTTGAGAGAAAGATACTTAATGATGCTGCTCCTGAGATAAATTAAGTAAAGGCTTAGGAGGTAAGTAGTGCCATGCTTAAGTGTCCAGAATGTGATGCAGAAATCAAAATACCCTCTGACTCTATAGAAGGTGAAATCGTAACCTGCCCTGACTGCGGTGCAAGCTACGAATTAGTAAAAGATGGAGACAAATTCGATATAAAACCAGCCCAAGTTGTCGGCGAGGACTGGGGCGAGTGACATCAGAGACAAAACCAATCTCTTCTCTTACCATTCTTTACGACAATATGAGATGGGAAGAAAAGGCCTTATACGAGTCGGCAAAAAAACGGGGAATCCAAGTCGACAATGTTAATTGTAAATCTCTATTTATCGATCTCAATGAGAAGAATTCTAGCTATAAGGATAGAATCATTGTTCAACGTTGCGTGAGCTATTTTAAGAGTCTTCATTCAACTGCTGCACTGGAAGGTCTAGGAGCATGTGTGGTAAATCCATTACAGGCAGCCGCGACTTGTGGTAATAAATTATTTGCCCATATGAGGCTCATTAATGCAGGTGTAAAAACGCCTAAAGCTATCTCCGCTTTTTCTGAAGAATCTGCCATCGCCGCGCTCGACAATTTTGGATATCCTGCGGTTATCAAGCCTACTGTCGGGAGTTGGGGTCGACTAGTAGCACTCTTGCGTGACAAAGATGCTGCCAAGGCAGTAATAGAAGATAGGATGCATATGTTTCCGCTTTATCATATTTATTATGTAGAGGAATTCGTAAAGCGCCCCCCAAGAGACATCAGAGCTATTGTGGTAGGCGATGCTGTCGTAGCCGCAATTTATCGATATTCTAGTGAAGGAGACTGGAAGACCAACATGGCACTTGGCGGCCGAGCAGAACAATGTCCAGTGTCAACTCAGTTAGAGGATATATGCATGAAAGCTGCACGGGCGATGGATGGGAAGATCGTCGGCGTTGATTTAATGGAAAGCGATGAAGAAGGGTTGATGGTTCACGAAGTGAACAACACAACAGAGTTTAAGAATACGGTTAAAACAACTGGTGTTGACATACCGGGATTAATGATCGACTACTTGTCCAATCTTGGAAAATAAAGTAATTTGGTTTCCCCTAACTATGCTGTCGAGTTATTGCTACGTACTCTACAGTTATACACACCTTCGCGATCAGAAGCTTCGTTGGCGAACATGCTCAATGAGACCTGCGTTAGCGAGCTGGGATTCGAGCAGGCCCATATTGACAGTGTGGGGAACCTTATCGCCACAAAAGGAGCAGGTGATCCCAAAATAATGCTCTGCGGCCACATGGACACTGTCCCAGGAGAAATCCCGGTGATGGTAAAAGATGGTTACATTTATGGGCGAGGTGCATCCGACGCGAAGGCCGCTCTAATCGCAATGTTATTGGCTGCTTCTGAGTTTCGAAAACCAAGAGGCACTATAATTTTCGCTGCGGTCGTTGACGAAGAAGGAAACGCAACAGGTGTCAAACAGCTTGTAAAGAGCAAACTTCCGTTTGACTACGCAATTTTCGGAGAACCAAGTGGGACAGAAAATATCACTATAGGATATAAAGGGAGACTAGCAATTAGACTTACCTGTGACGTAGGCAACAGCACTCACGCAAGCGCTCCTTGGCTAGCAAAAAATTCAATCGAAGAGATATACGATTTTTGGAAGGCGATAAAGTCCGAAATCTCTGTGGCCGGAAACGACAGCAGGAGTAGGGCAAATTCAATAAGTTGTAGTCTTACAGAAATTACAGGCGGCTCCAGCCACAATGTCACGCCTCAGAAATGTAAAATAACGGTGGACATGCGCATTCCTACGACCAGTAGTTGCGACAACGTACTGGAGCAACTAAAAGGAATCATTGACAGAGTTGCCGCTGACAAAGCAGTCAAAGCGACGTATAGAATAGAAGACAAAACAGAACCGTTCGAAGCAAACCATTCTTCACCGCTTGTCAGAGCTCTGTCCCTTGCTATCCTCGAGGTTTGTAAAACTCGTGCCATTCTTGTGCGAAAAACAGGCACAGGCGACATGAACGTATTGGGAACTGCATTCAATGTCCCAGTCGTTACGTATGGACCGGGGGAGCCACATTCCTCGCATACAGCAAATGAGCATGTGAAAATTACAGAATACGTCTCTAGCATCGATGTATTAAGCAGAGCCCTGTTTCACATATCATGACTTCATAACAATGCCAAAACCCAGACCTTAACTGAGGATAAAATATAGAACGGAGGTGATATTTTCCTTGTATGCTTCGATTTATTGGTTTAGGAATTAACGGCCACAAGACTATGAGCACTCATGTACTAGAAATTTTGAGGAATTGTAACGCAATATACCTGGATAAATTTACAGGTTTTGTTTCAGACGATGATCTAAAGGGATTGAGGTCCCTTGCGGAATTACACGATTTTAAGATCGATATACTTCCTGCAGAAAGATGGTTTGTTGAAGATGGACGGGATATTCTCGAGCAGGCACGAACAAGTGATTTAGTTCTGTTAACATATGGAGACACGTTCATCGCTACTACCTTGATAGAACTCTATGTGAGGGCTGTCAAAAAATCAATCAAGGTCGATGTCATCCACGCTGCATCTGGCATTACATCCTTAATCGGCGAAGCCGGTCTACATCTATACAAGTTTGGAAGGATAGTCACAATTACGTCTGAACCATTATCAACTGTTAGTGTTTACAATGCAATTTTCGAAAATCTACTCGGAAGAAACCATACGCTGATATTGACTGAGTATAATAGTGAGCACGGTAAACTGTTCTTTCTAAATCCAAATTCGGCCTTTGAAACCCTGTTGCAAGCAGAAAAGGACTTCAAGTTCAAGGTTTTCTTCGAGGATACATTTGCAGTTGTAGCGTCTAGAATCGGAATGCCAGATCAAAAAATTGTATCCGGCACGGTGAGATCACTTAATGGTATACACTTTGGACAAGGACCACATTCAATAATCATCACAGGTGCTTTGCATTTTACAGAAGTCGAGGCTCTAATGACTCTGACTCACAATTTGAGTGAACCATTGGATAATACTGCAAATATGCAGAATCTTTCAGCAGACATGATTGCACGTTATGCTCCCAAAGCTAGACAGGCAATATCCAAGCTGAAACGCATTTCTAGCACAGATAATGGGATATCTGGTAACAAGATCAATATGGAAATTCTAGCCAACGCTGAATGTTATATTGACGACGCTGAAAGGTTCCTAAGGCATGGAAAACCTGAATTGGCAGTTCTGAGCATTGGTTATGCAGAAGGTCTTATTGATGCAATGCGTGTGAAGAAGGGCATCGATCTTTAGGTGCAGTAATGAGCATTCCCTTAACTTGGAATCGTGCTATTAGAAGTTTACAATTCTGCTATTCATTGGCTGTAATGTAATTGAACTAATTCCTTGGAACCTTTTCCTTTCTCCTTCGGGATAACGTTTATCAGGTTAATGAACCTGTTATCTTGGATAAAGCAGTTTCCATCGCAGTATTGACTTCATATATTGCAACGTCGGAGATATCATTTGTCTCGTTATATGCATGACTCATAAGCATGTTCGGCCTATTGAAAATCGTGGCAAGTGTAAAGTGAGTATATTAGGGTTCATTATGTTTCTAACCTCATTCTTTGCTTGTGACTTGAATCTAAGATAAGAAAAAAATCTATTGACTCGATTGTGATCATCGACTATCATAAAAAGCACAGGCGAAACCAGAATCTAGATGAAATATTTTTTGCGACTTTCTCTTATTACTTCTAAGCTCCGGGAAAATTGTTAAATGTTTTTAGTGCTAATAACATTTAGCTTATGCGATACAAGGTTATAGACGATAATATTGTTTACCGTCTTCGCGGCTTTATTAGCATGCTTAACGAAGAATCTGAAAACGGATCGGTCATAGTGGTAGAAGGAAAGAGAGATGCGAGAGCTTTGGCTAGTGTTGGGTTTAATGGAAACTTGACAATATTCAGTCGTTTTAAAGGCGTAGCAGACTTTGTGGATAACCATAGTACGTTTGGAAAAAAGATAATTTTGCTTCTTGATATGGATAGAACAGGAAAGCATTTAACAAGCAAACTCTTGAAGCGTTTGCAGCTCAACGGAAATAACGTCAGCTTATTCTACAAAAGTGCGCTAGCAAGGATATGTAATGGCAAGGTTAGACATGTCGAGGATCTTGTGGCATACGGGCCGTATTTTTCTGGAATTACTGGCAATCGAAAAGATCTGTACTTCTATATGTGAGCGCATCAAGGGCATTGAATTAGACAACTATTTCCAACGTGGTCAAAGCACTTATATTCAAGCCCACTCCCCCATAAATTTAAAATAAATATGAGGTTATGAAATTGCCTAGCACGGGTATTGTGAAGTATCACGTTAAACTAAAGTTCGAGGTTGATGGACTTGTCGAGAAAGCAGATATAATTGGAGCGATCTTTGGGCAGACCGAAGGTCTTCTTGGACCAGAAATGAATTTGAACGAATTACAGAAGGTCTCAAAGGTTGGAAGGATCGAAGTTAATGTGGACACGAAGTCAAATATGGCAAAG
>CAKOFP010000081.1 GCA_933226995.1 Candidatus Nitrosopolaris rasttigaisensis
ATCAACGAAATTTTAAGTCAAATCGATTTTTTCCTTCCGGATAGGCATAGGAGGAGTTGCCGGAAACTATCAGGCTTTTTTTGATATCACGCATCGCATGAGGTATCATAGTGTCTGCCATAATGAACATAGTCGGCTTTCCTGTGATGGTTTTCATAATGGGTATGATGAAACAATAGCCATACTGTGACAAATGGATATACAGCCATCGGATATGGGTTGGCTATCCGTGATGAAAAGGACAAATCCTCCATGGGTTATGAAATAGGCACTAAGAATTTAAAAAGTCTCTTAATTTACTTATGCTGTGAAAACCAAGTGAAAACATTTTTTCTAGCTTGGGATTTCTTTAGGTTTTATTGTGGTAGCCGCAGTAGACACTCTACAGCATTTCTTACCACCTTCATAATGGCTCTGACCAAAAATAATTTTGGAATATAGTCTTTGCATAGATTTCTACAAACCATAAGGAATTGTAAGGAAAAGGTTGGACTCCTAAAAATAGTGGAGATACTTACAGAGAGTGGGAGGGTAGGCGGCAATAAGAAGAATCTGTCTCAGGCCCACCCAAATACAATTCACAACCATCTTTTTATATTCAATCAGGCCCAAATTGAATGGTCCGATTACGTAGCCACAATTGAAGCAAAAAGAAGATATTCAGACCGGATGCAATATGCAGTATGGTGCCGAAGTGACAGACGGCATGAACAATATCCGATATACTCTCACAACTGAAGCCATGCTTAGCCTACACACATTTAAAAGGAGCTTGTAAGTGAATCATGTGAAATGACTAATGGTAGAAATATACTAGTACGGCTGCTTATGATAACTGGCGTGTTATTACTGCTTAGCATTGTTGCACCACTAACTACCACCATAGCTGATACAGATAATACTACAAACAAAAATGTACTAAAAAGGCATGAATTGTTGCCAGAAAAAGTACATGCATCATCATCATCAACGGCTTTTGTTATTGATAATAATGCTATCTATCATGATACAGCTTTTCTAAGTGGTGGTGTCCTCCTTTTGACCACCCATACACAGCCAATCGTTGTTCATGTAGGCAATTTTTTCCGTGTACAGGCAATGGTTCTTAATAATTCTACCGGTACGATTAGTTTCACTGCTGGACCATGTGATTCGACAGTGTCTGCAATATTTAATAAAAATGTGGTTGTGAAACACGAAGTAAGCTGTGTTGCAGGAGCAGCATTAACGTCAGCAGCAGCAAATTTAGTTAAATTGAGACCAGGAGAAAAAGTATCAATAATAGGAACACCCATAGGGACGACATACCAGGCCGTTGCATCTGGACCGACAATAGCTAGTGTGACGTTCCATTACCAGTTAGGAACTGGGGCTAACGCTAGCATTGTAAAGTCCTTTGAATTTAACATAATGCATTCATAGAACGTTCTCACCTCACTTAGATTCTCGGCGTAGCTAGTAGATTTGGGCACGGTGTTCATAATAGATGAAACGAATGCGATTACTTCTGAATGGTAGTAATCTCCGGTTGGATTTATCATCCCAGTGTTGATATATCAAAAGAAATGGAGAAGGCGCGCTAAAGTATATGTTATGTCTCAAAGATAAGAATCCCACCAACATCTTCTGGAGGAGGAATGAATTATTACTCCAAATCTGCAAACTCTATCTCCCGCATAATAAACATCTTAGGGTATGAAAGTTCAAGGTCTCCTAGGTATCTGTGATGTATACCTTAAATTCCGATATTGTCTCCTAGCTAAAGGAAGATCTTGTTTTACCCATTTCCTAACCGCATGGTTTGTTTGCTCAGTCCAACACTTTGGTATCAATCTGGCAAAGACGTACTTAGCGTTCGGTCATTTTTGCAACAGGTATCGCCACTAACTTGTATGCCCGTGAGGTTTGAACGACAGGGGGCTATTTAGTATCATATGTATAAGAGGATGGAACTCACCAACGTTGCGAGCAGCTATTTGCAAGATTGATTTCAATCATGATAATGATTAACCGAATCTATAGTTGGCTGGACTGCACTCTCTTTTTTTATCACTTCCATTACCTTCTCCCACACATGTTTCTCAAACTCATAAGCCATTATTCCACCAACAGCTACACCAGCTGCAAGACCTATAGGCCCACCAACAAGAAGACCTACTGCACCTGGCCAAACAAGACTACCAAACCAGGCCCCAGACGCAACTTCCACTGCGTAATCATCAGGATTCCCTGTTATAGAAACATGTATTTCACGTAAAGATCCAGCCCACACCTTTGGAGATGTATTAACTGCTACGATACTTCTTAACGGAACGCTATTAAGAAAGCCCTTGTATTCTGAGACAATTCGTAGCTCTTTTTGAGCTTCTAATACCTGCTTTATGCTGTTGTATAAATTGTCTAAATTAGTATTGAGTCCTTTAAAGTGTTGTACTTTAGCCACGGTGAAAACTCCGTTGCAGACATATTTAAATTATTAGAGAAAAAAACATCAGTCTGTCTCGGCCAAGACTGATGTAGAATTTATACCCAAGCACATTAGGCTAGGCGTCAATGGTTCTTGATGGAATAGGAACCCAGGAGCCAGGAGCTATAGTGTGATTGGTATAGGTGAGCACTTCTATACTAGTTCTGTAACTGAACGCGACGCTACACTTTCTACTAATTCGTTTCTAGTTTTTGGATTTCGTCCTTCTTCCATAGTATGATAAGCGATATGAGGTCGTCTTCATTGGTGCTACTGTGGTCAGTATAGTATTGCCGATACCGGTGTTATTGATAATGCCACAGCTCAAGAAAACCAGATTAAGATCATTCGAATATAATAAAGCAAACAAATAGGACGATGGTTTGTTTACGATGAGGAGAACGGTAAGAACGACGACACTCATAATAACAATAACGATGATATGAATAGCAGCCGGTCTTAAATGGAATTAAGAATAAAATGAGTGGCATAAAAATATGTTTAGATTGTGGTAAACAATTTACTCCTGAATCCCATGAAAGTGATGTTATTTGTGAAGATTGCCTAGTACTTTTGAAAAGAAGATTTTGGAGTTCGATAAAGATAGGGGAGGCCCACGATAGTATTACTGACCTAACTTAACCTAACAATCGAAACGAACGATCAGGTTGGCCGGTAAATTATCATCAGTCTTATCAAAAAACTCTAGGGCTGGCACTCGTCATGAAAAGCACGATGCAGACATTAGATTAGCCAGAATTGAAGGGCATGTCAAGGCTGTTCGAAAAATGATATCTCAAGATAGAAACCATTCTGATATAATACAACAGATTTCTGCGCGAGTGATAGGGTAAAACATGATCGACAACATAAAGGTTACATATCGGATAAACTATCCAGTGGTATTAGGTAAATTTTAAGCGATATGACACATCACAAAAAACCAGAAATTTCAAAAAGATTAGCTAGAATCGAAGGTCATGTTAGGAATGGTTGATGAGGATAAGGGCTATCCAGATATAGTGCAGCAAATCTCTGCTGTTCGCGCAGCTCTAGATGGCGTAGTAGAAGTGATGGTTCAGGATTTGGTAGAGCATTATGTCAGCCAAAGTAGAGATGAAAAAGGAAAGAAAGTAGCGATAGAACTAAAGGATACAGTATCAAATATTTTCTAGACATATAAACAAGAGCGGAGTTTCTGTTCACATGCTTCAGAGATCATATTCTTTTGCTGCGTATAC
>CAKOFP010000082.1 GCA_933226995.1 Candidatus Nitrosopolaris rasttigaisensis
ACATCTAGATACTCAATCAGTACTTATTATGAGAATGGCACAACTTTTACTAAAATGCCTGACGGAAGAACAATCGTACATTAACACCTGATATGAGAAGTTTCAGGGTATCTAATTATGTTAGAATGGATATGAAAAGCAGAAGGCAAAGAAACGACTAAGATCAATACTTTCTTTTGCTGTGTTTTGTTGTCATACAGAGAGGCAATCGTATTAATAGTGTTTAAACGCCTTTTGTGAATGAGTTAATTGACGCTTATAGGGCTAAGAAATGACTGCGGTAATTTTCCCATGTAATAATTGCGGTTCGGAGTTTATTACTCTTGAAGCACTTGAAAAGCACCAAGCGACTACCTGCAAATGACTAGTGTTTTCTAAGACGAATTCTTGCAATTCCATTAAGATATTGGATGGATTCAACTGTCGGACTAGCGTGTTTTAAACCCTCTAAACCAGGTAGTTTAGCGAACAATTCATATTTCCTTGATCCGGAGGCAACTATGCGCACCCGTTTATAATCCGGCTCATAGTCGGCATGGATATCGGTAGCGGCAGAGATACCGTGGATTTCTGCTATGATTTCATAGAAGTCGGTACCCTCAATGACTTCAGGCTCGATTGAAGGAGAGACGTCTTCTATTTTTGGTCTCAACTTTCGACTATTGCCCACGGAGGGGATAGATAACGACATCTTCCCTGCTAAATACTTCCATGTATATCCTGTTCCAACTCCAGCTATGAATCCACCAATATGTGCCAAATACGCCACTCCGCCTCCACCTGACTGTCCAATCAACGTAAATAGTATTTGTAAAATAAACCAAAAAGGAATGAAAGCCAGCGCAGGTATCCGGATAGTTGTAATGAAGAACACGATTATTATTGTATATATTTTCGCTCTAGGAAACATTATCAAATATGCACCTAAGACTCCGGAAATTGCACCAGACGCGCCTATGGCTGGGACTTCTCCTCCTCCTGCGGCAACCGCATAAATGCTGTGAACCAGAGCTGCAAATAACCCCCAAAAGATATAGATTGCTAGATATTTGACATGGCCAAATCTATCTTCGACGTTGTCTCCAAATACATACAAAAAAACCATGTTTCCAGCGATGTGAATTATTCCCCCGTGGAGGAACATTGATGTCAGAACTGTTGGGATGTCTCCTGCAAGGACGAATTTTGGGATCGCGCCATACTCAAGGAAAATCTCGGAGGTAGTCCGTCCATTTGCGAAAAAGCCGGTTACCAAAACCTCCCACGTAAATACAGCAGCGTTAATCGCGATGAGACTATAGTTTACATAGGGTCTACCGTGAATACGCTCAGCATCATCATGGATAGGGAACATATTGCTGTTTTTTGTGCAGACGATTCTTACTGGAAGTCTTATGATATTCTAAAATCCAAATGGATTCCTATTTGGGATATCGCCACCCTTCTCGCTGTGAGCTTTTCTTGAATGTCTACTCAACCTTTCTTTATCGTCGAATTGCAAATTACAGTACTTACACCTAAAGACCTTTATCGTTCCTTCTTTTCTTCCGAATAAGTCGATCTTAAACATTATTTAACTGTCATGCCAATCCATTCTAAATTAACGTTACGTTATTTAGAAATTCAAAATCTGGTGCAACCACCTACCATCTTATGCAATTTAGTCCATCACAATCATCGTCAGGGTCGATTTGACGCCATTGAGTTTACGGAGTTTCCAGGTTATTGTTTCCTTGACTCTTTCCATTGTGTTTGCTTCAACTTGGGCTACTATATCATACACTCCATAAACTTGATAAACTTCCTTAACTCCTTCAAGTTTTTTTAGCTCGTTCACGATGGAATCTTCACTTCCTAGTTCAGCATTCATCAATACAAACGCCTTTGGCATAACATCCTATTCCATTGTGAAATATAAAAACATGATGCGATAACAAGTATCAAACGCATAAGCGAGAGATTTACCGCATAAGATTTCGACTCGACTCCAGCTGACGAACACGTATCGTAGGTCAGACATTTTGATTACAGCAGGGATTGCATAACCTGAACCCATGATAATATTCCAAGACTCTATCGAAATCCTTTAACAATTTGAGCGTCATTAATCTAAACAGATGGCACGGTGTGGACTATGGTAGCGTGACGTTTTAATGTTTAGCAATTTTCTTAATTGAAGATGTCAAGGGACATGCCTAATCATACGCGGTGCGGTTATTTTTAAAAAACAAGATCCGGGTTATAAAACGCTCCTACACTCGACTCAGCGCAGAGAGGATAATCTACAGAATATGTTCGATTGCTTTTTGGACATCTCCAGCATCTATGACGTCTCCAGCAATCATTGCCTCGAGTAACCTCAAAACGACCAATTCGCCGGTGGCACCCGCGATAGCTTTCGGGATAACAACACATACCTCATCTATGATCACGGTAACCTCATTGTCAGCAGCACCGCTCCAATCCTTTGGGATGCCAACATAGTAGTAATTGGAATCAGACATGTTTAGCTCTTGATAGATAACTTGGACCATGGGCAAATTTCTTTCCCCGAGTTAAATTAATCTTTGTTTTTGGGATTGATGTGCCTAAACGAAGTCTAAGTTTGCTTGCCGTATTTACGTTCAGTTAATTATAGTTAAAACAGCCAGGTCTAAACGCATGGCTAGTGACGGCATACAAGTAATCGGTAAAGAATTCTATTTTGGAGACGGAACATATTGGCGTATCCCTCCTTTGAATACTGAATTAACAGACAGTCCGAAAAACTAACCAACCAAGTCAGCTTCATTTCAATCATATGGCAGAAAAAGCTGTACCTACAGGGTTAGAGAAATAGCAATATGCTTTAACAACAACCTCACAAACCAATGATTACAACAGCCACCGACGTTATCTCCATTCTGAGAATATCATCTGAATAATCTTAATCTCATTTATTATAGCAAACACGAGTGGTGATAACCTATACGACTATTACTACCATAGACGATCTTGACCCCATGTCGAACGAGCGTGCTCTCTATTCCAATGGTTGACAAGCCTCTGCTTGTTCTCTTCTAGTTTAGAACATGAATGCACGGTAAAATAAAGCATAAATCTCCAGCCTATTTCGTCACATTCTCTGCAGTCATACATGTAAGATGATGAATATCTATGTGCTTCTCCTACTACACACCTTGATGCACGCTTAAGTTCAAAATACCACCGTAGCCATGTAATTGACATAGGAACAGGTAGTTCTTGACGTTCTCCTAGTCGTTTAGCCCATATAGGTGAGATATCGCTCAAAGTTAGCGCTTTCTGTTGATGTTTGGTGTTTTCAAAAGCTACTTGCCTTTGTACCATTAAATTAGATTGCGTCTCATAGTATTTGAAAATTGCATCGTTAGATTTTCATTACTGTGAGAGAGACTAAAATCCCTTGAATATGAGTCATTTCCAAAGATATCAAACTAGT
This sequence comes from Candidatus Nitrosopolaris rasttigaisensis, assembly GCA_933226995.1. Lineage (GTDB taxonomy): Archaea > Thermoproteota > Nitrososphaeria > Nitrososphaerales > Nitrososphaeraceae > Nitrosopolaris > Nitrosopolaris rasttigaisensis. The sequence continues at coordinate 3,461 of CAKOFP010000082.1, forward strand.
AGACAGGTCCTTGAAATCTGAATTAGAGAAGAGGATACTTTAA
>CAKOFP010000083.1 GCA_933226995.1 Candidatus Nitrosopolaris rasttigaisensis
ATATTTATTATCAATATAAAAGAGAATGACAAATAATGGAATGTAAACACTATACTCAGTTGTTAGAGCTACTATCGAATTTGCAATATCGCTCTTGTTATAATGCTCAAAGTATAGCTGAGTAACATATGCAGCAGAAAAGAAAGAGCAAATTCCAGCTATAATTATATTCTTGTTGAATAGGATAAGATCTCTGTATTTGCCATAAAAATTTCCTCTCTGTTTTATAATGCTAGCTCAGTCCTTCCTATTCCTTGTGTTGTAAATTCGACCTACCGTATAACTAGATAGCCCTGTTATAGACTTACGGGTAGAAACTTATAGTATATGGGTTACTGAAAAAGTAATTATAGATAACTTTTGGGTAAATCATACGAGCAATTTGTTTAGAATAATGTTTATCTGTATGCAAGCGTTGGTATGCGATCTAAAGTACCAATTGAGCCATAATATCAGAATATGTTAATCAAATCTTACTTCCCATAACTGGTTGCCTTTTGATAAAAGTGCGGCAAGCGTCTCCATATAATGGAACCCGCACTCATCAAGTACTGATTCAAAATCAAATCTATGTTTGGCATATAGACCTTCATTTTCCTCTTTTTTTAGCCAACACGTTAAAGCATCACTAACCTTACGCGATATTTCGGGTCGTGTATATACATACCAGAGGTTATGGGCTGTACGCAATTTCATAAGCTCTTCTTTCTTGCTCTTTTTTGTTCTTAATGAAGAAGTGTAGAATCTATTCATCAATTCACAATTGACATCTATCCAAGAAGGCGTTCGCCACCAAGCTATTTTTTGAAATCCGAATTCGTCGTATTCACAGCCTCCGTTTATCCCGCACTGCCCCCCAGCGTCAAAGGTCGTAATAATACATTTAGTGAATTGCGATACAGTTTTACGAAAATCTACACCAGGTTCCATCCATCCCACAAATGATACATCAAAGGATCTATTACCAAACCACTCAGCAGCGGCAGCCCCCGAATAGATGTAATCAGGTTTATGTTTCTGAAATATATAAAAAATACTTGTATCCTCTTCAAGGCCTATCGCATTTGGGATAAATTGGCGAATTTTGCTTAGAAAGTCGCCGTATCCGCAGCCGATATCAATATAATTTGGATGGGGCGATATCGAATTCGCAATTGCTATAACGCGCATGACATCAACTTTCCGATAAGTAAAATATGAGCCAGCGAAAAAAGGGAATATGTAGCGTTCGTGATGTGCTGGCGGGTTATGGTCATTGAATTGCTTATACGCGAGATACGCCGTTTGCAAATCATCTGTTCTAAATGGCATTTCAGTCCCTGTTTTTGAAAATTTGGTGATTCCGCCATATTATATTTTCAGTATTTCAGCTCTTATCTTGGAACTAACCCAAAACGCTTATTAACGCCGCTTATAAATTTGGTTTTATGGTTAGAACATATGAAGAATGGTGGAAAACTGTTCCTGAAGATCTGAGAAAGAAATCCCGCAAGGGTGATGAACAAAACAAGCCGTTGCTAAATCAAGTTAACTATGTTCTGTTGCATCTCCATCTGGCCGGCAAACATGACGCTAAGCCATCGCATGCAGAGTTAAAGGATTGGCTTCATAGCGGTCAAGTAGACGTACTTAGAATGGCCCCTAAAAAGTAAAACAACCATTTCATCGCTCTTTCCTCTTCTTTTTAAGCACATCGCCTTTCTAGCGATTTTCATTGTCATTTGCCTTGAAGTATAACACTGTTTTGAACTTGGCATAGTGTTTAAATACTTTCGAACGTATGCAACTCTGAACTAAGATGCCAATTGCTATAATTCCAGACGTTGATGAACAAAGATGTATCGGTTGTGCTCTATGTGTAGAAATTTGCACTGCTCTCGGCCCTGATGTTCTAAGAGTAAAGCCTGTAGAAGGATGGAAGAGAGGTAAAGCCTTCATTTTCTACCCAGAAAGGTGCATTTCAGATGGAGCATGTATAGGAGTATGTCCAACACACGCAATCTTCTGGATGAGACCAATGGAATATACCGCAGGACAGCCAGTGCCACTGCACAAGAACGGTGTATTCGATAAAGGCTGGGAAGAGGGTTAAACAACCGCACCAAATAGAAGACAAACTACAAAACGACGACAAAAGACAAATATTACTCTTCTTTTTTAAATTTTTTATCTTTATACTTAATTACACGTGCTGAGGCTCTGCTATCAAAGATTTAACTACTTCTGTCCACGCACTGGCGATATTTGCTTGATTATATCCTCCTCCACCGAGTGCGATCAGCCTACCCAGGCAGTGTTTATGCGCCAGTCTATGGATTATGTCTGTTGCATACCTGTGTGCATTGGGAGTATATTTTAAATGGGTTAGGGGGTCGCCACTAAGTGAATCTGCACCACATTGTAATATAATCAATTCAGGTTTGGCAACATTATTTATAAAATTCTCAATTTTGTTAAAGGCTAGAATGAAATCTTTATCAATTGAGTTTGGCGCCAGCGCTATATTCAGTTTAGTGCCTTCGGCTTCACCGATACCGGTTTCTAGTTCTGAGCCGGTTCCAGGATATAGGAAACGACCATCTTCATGTATATCTGCCATGAAGAGTAGCGGGTCGTTTTCGAATTCATAATAAATCCCATCGCCGTGATGAGCATCAATATCTATGTAGGCTATTCGCTTTAGACCATATCGTTTTCTTGCTATTAGGATTGCTACACCTATGTCATTGAAGACACAAAATCCAGCTGCAGAATCCCTTCGTGCGTGATGCAGTCCCCCGATCGGATTAAAGACATGTTGGACTACTTGCGGTTTTTTCATCAACAAATTTAAACATTCTAGGGTCGTACCAACGACAAAAGAAGACGCTTCGAAAATACCTTGATATGCTGGAGTGTCTCCCATGTCAAGAAAGCCGCTGCCAGTCTTTGAGCTTTTCTTGACAAGATCAACGTAATCCTTGTCATGGAACGTAAGTATTGATTCTTCATCAGCCGAAACAGGATCCTTTATTACGATTTGACTAGATTTGTCCAAATACTCATTTTGAAATTCTGACCAGAAGGCAAAGATTCTATCAGAGCGCCACGGATGCAGATTCCCAAACCCATATCTTGCCAATGCGTTTCCATAAAATACGGCGGTCCGACACATGCCTATTAACTGAATACTCTATATTATAATTAGCTTGATATTTGGTCGGTCATTGTACCATTTGCCCAAACTCCAGTGAGTTTAGGAACTATGTCTCATACATCAGATGGCAGTGACTGATGTCAATAAGATACCCCAAGTCCATGATTCACAAACATTTACGTCCATAAATGGGCTCTGAGCGTAGCGTGCGTAGCGTGTTCCATGTTCATGTTCATAATCTAGACAAAGGGGCTTAAGACTTGCTAGCCGACATAAAATAGATGAGGCCCCTGAAAATAATCTCAGACATTAATCTATACCCTAAAAAAATTGAGCATTTAAGAAAAATATTATAGAACCCATTCGATCTTTTATTTGGGACCAGTACAATTGAACGTAATTACCCGAGTATGCGAAGGAAAAATGAATTATGGTTAGAGTGGTCATTACAGGAAATCCTGGAGTTGGAAAGCACACGTGTGCAAAATTCGTATCCGAAAAGTTAGGGAAGGCAAAATTAATCGACATCAACAGGGTCATACTGAGTAACAATGAGGTAGCCTTATCTAGTAATGCGGTGAACGGAATCGGAGAAATAGACGTTAAAAAAACCGAGAAGCTTATCCTAGAAGAAATAAAAAAAGCAAAAGATGTCGTGATAGTAGGACATCTCGCACCGTATGTGATAAGGGCAACTGGAATTGACCTTGTTGCAGTTCTGAGGCGTTCACCCTACCAGCTAGCAAAGATTTTTCGGCAGAGAAAATATACACCTATGAAGATGAAAGAGAATATTGCCGCCGAGATCCTTGGCATCACTCTTTACGACTCTGTGGAAACCTTTGGAAAAGAAAGGGTTGCTGAATTGGATACGACGGGAAAAACTCCAGAAGATATTGCCAAGGATATCGTTTCAAAATTAAAGAAGTCTAGAAAACAAATAGGGATCATTGATTGGCTTTCTCTAGTATATGAAAAGGGAGACGCTCAAAAGTTCCTCGAGTACTAGGTAATTTAGACTGAGATAGATTGATCAAATTGACACTTGAACCTATCTTGCTTGCCTATGGAAATTTTTATGAGAGGACAACGACAACAAAAATTCATGTATATATTACCCCAGCGTTCCACCATGAAATATTATGAGTGCAGTACTTACTCGAAAATTTGGGGAAGAGACGGTTCAATTTCTGGGTAAAAAGGTGTCGGTGGAAACTTCCGATCAAAAAACTTACAATGGAACCTTAACTGGCATCGACGAGAAACTCGATGTGGTTTTGGAGAATGTGGAGAGTCTTGGAATCATTAAGATGATTATTAACGGTTCTTTTGTAAAAGAGATAAAACTAATGGAAAAGCCATTTGACTTCAAGGCTCTTTCGGATAGAATTGCCAGAGTTTTTCCTGGTTTAGTAAAGATAAGGGAAGACGTAGGAGCTATAATTGTGATGGACAAAATTAAAGTCACACAAGCAGGCATTGAGGAAGGGTCTGGGCTTGCAGCAGACAGAGTTAAGGCTATTTATGAAGAATTTATTAGGGAGATAAAGAAGTAGATTTTGTCCTTTGAAGTCAGGTATAGTGACCTGGCTGGGCGCATTGGAAAGCTGGAGACTGCTCATGGTATCCTTGAAACTCCGGCTTTTATTCCTGTTGTCCATCCTGTACGGCAGACAATTAGTCCTCAATTTCTAAAATATTTAGGTTTTAACGGACTGATCACCAATGCGTATACGACACTAAAATATTATGGCGACGATGCGCGAACTAGAGGGATTCATGATATTCTAAATTATGATGGTGTTATAATGACTGACTCGGGGGGGTATCAAATTTTAGAGTACGGATCCATCAAAGCCGAACCCGGAGTTATATCTCAATTTGAAAGAGATATCGGTTCTGATATCTCTGTTCCTCTGGACAAACCAACTGGTTATGGATTAAAATATCAAAAAGCGAAAAACCATGTAGAAGAGACACTCGCGAATGCAAAGGAGACTCTTGAAGGCAGAAACGTTGGAGGAAAAGATAGCGAACGAGGTTATGATAATCACAATAGTACGGTCTGGGTAGGCCCAGTTCAGGGCGGCGAGCATCTAGACCTGGTGAGATATTGTGCAAACGCTCTGGATAAAATGGGGTTCCCAGTATTAGCTATAGGTAGCCCTGTAGAGGTAATGGAGGCATATGAGTTCTCAATATTGGCGCAAATGATCGCGGCTGTCAAACGTACAGTGCCCACAAAGCCCTTACACCTGTTTGGAGCTGGTCATCCGCTCACTATTCCTCTGGCTGTTTCGTTGGGATGCGATATGTTTGATTCGGCTTCATACATGTTATATGCCAAAGATGATCGCTATATGCATGCACATGGCACACTCAAACTCCAAGACCTTTCATATCTTACCTGCCAATGTCCGGTTTGCTGTACTCACACCATCAAGGAACTTCGACAGATGAGTAGAGTTGATCGCACAGAAGAAATTGCTAAGCATAATCTATACGTCTTGAAAGCAGAAGTTGCCACAGTCAAACAAGCAATAGTCGATGGCAGATTGTGGGAATATGTGATGCTTAAGGCACGCGCTCATCCCAAGCTTATGAAAGCAATGGATCTTTTTAAAAATTTTGAATTCTTGGAAGATGGAACACCGCTGTTTAAAGGCAAGGCAGTCTTTCTTTATGAACCGATAGATCAATACAGACCAGAGGCTAGGCGGTTCAGAAGAATCGTCTCTACGTTTAGATCAGTAGTAAAAAAGAACTTGGTTTTATATCCAATAACGCAACTACAACCATTCTATACTACAAGGGATTTTGTACAGCTTGTAAGAAAATTCCCCGATGCACAGATTTGTGCCTATAATCAATTCCTTGGGGTTATTCCTGTAGAAATATCTGATATCTTCCCTGCAGCTCACCATCTTAGTTCGGCGACTGCAACAACATGTCACCAAGCCAAGGATTATCCAAC
>CAKOFP010000084.1 GCA_933226995.1 Candidatus Nitrosopolaris rasttigaisensis
ATATCCCTGCAGTGATAACAAAGAAATGACCACTTCCCATAATAATTACACCATCTATAATGGCACTTTCTTTTCCTTTCCATTCTTGTCCTATCAAGCCTCCTGTTGAAGACGCTTCTTGTGCAAAATGGGTCTTAAACGATTGAACTGAATATAACCAAGCTAGCCCTGCAGTTATAGCTATGATTCCAGCTACAAGGGCGATCTTCGCTCTGTGTTTCTTCCATACTATTGCGGCAATTATCGACGGAATTGAAATTAAATAAAGGACTGTGCTAAAAACAAATGCTGAAGAAGTACCGGTGTACGTCGATGTAAGATCCAACAATAGAAATTGATTTTGGCTAGGAGGAGTAGTATTACCATTTGATAAATTGTGTTGGACTAGCTCCCCTACGATGTCTAGTGGGGAATAGGGATGGTGGCCGAGAAAGTCGACCACTAACCAAGGTACGACTATTGAAGGCAGAAGCAGGCCAAGGGCGAGTGGGAGAAGTATGAAACGGTATTCCATAGCAGTATTGTTCTATCTAAACGAGCAACTATAATAAATATTGTTTTAAATTGCAATAATCATATTTTTGTAGAGTATGACCAGGAAAACTGCTACCGGAAAGTTGGGCAGTATAAGCAGCGAGGCACGAAGCATTTTCAATGTCTGAAGCAGCAAAAATAATTGAAACTATCTTAATAACCTTTTGAGAAAGATTGCAGTCAGAGAGGCTATGAACACTCCGATCTAATGCCGGTCAGACGAGAATTCTTTCCTTCTCAATGTCTTTTAGCATAGGATTGTTTTGAAAGATTATGGCTTCTGACTACACAGAAATGATGGAGGCTCACTTTTTGACACTCGGTTTATCCTGCGCCGGCAACACACCTACTCGCTACTAATGATGCACAATATGTCGGTCTGGGTGCTGCTTTGGATCACGAGAAGATAATATACTAATTTATTGATTCATGGAAGTAAACGGCAACAAGAATGACCAAAACAAGCAAATAACTAGATCCAAAATTGAGAGACTAATCTCATATCAGACTTTTGGGTCTAAATTGGGTAAATCTTTAAGTAATATGGAATAATCTTGCAGTCAATGATAGATGGTGATAAAGACCATTCTAAGAAGACTATTAATCACGCAAACAGAAAAAAGATACTTCTGAGCACTATTGCAGCCGCTCTGGCTGCTGCGATGGTCGGTGGAGTAACTGCAATGCAGTCTTCTATTGCACAAGTTAACGCAAACGTACCAGCTACTAATCCAACAGGTGGTTACGACATACATGTGACAGTTAACAGACACGATAGTGCGAATCTAAACGCACCAATAGACCACTATTGTAAGCTCGATAAAAGAATAGTAGCTGTTTGTCAGCTTTATGCTAGGGACAGTACCGCTAAACCAGGTACCGGACCACAACTTGCGCAAATAGAGTTCATTATCACAAAACCACAGTATCTTCAACTGCCACCAAGAGAACGTGCAAGTTGGCACAATCATGCAGTAGAATTAACTCCAGAAAGAGGTGCGCCGAGCTGTGTATCTCTTCCAGCAACACTCCAATGTGGTAAATTAGTATCGCTCCTGCAGACCACATATGGTAAGGTAATTACCTTATGGGACCCAGCCGATTCTGTACCTAAATACCCACCATATGTCTACAACGTAGAGAGTCCATACGCTCTTGGACAGGATTTGAACAACAACCTTCAGAAGCAATGGCCAACAGGCTGTGGAGCAACTTCTTCAGCAAACTTGACTTGTGGAAAATAAGGCTACACGCCTCCCTCTTTTTTATTTCAAATATTGTCCATGTTATCATTAATTCCTATAGTGTCCACTCTAGGATGCGCTCTGTTAATAGGTGCGCTACTGCTCGTACCTATTTTTAGGGATAACAATTCGGATTTACAGAATGCATTAGAAAACGAAGCCTTTGCGTTCGATACTAACATTGGAAATGAAAGTGTTCCACTCTACAACTCTATACATATTGATACACCATACATAAAGGAGTATCCTATGCCAAATGGTACTTGGCCTAATGGTATATTAGTCGATAAGAGCGGAATAGTTTGGACCGTTGGAACGAAGTCACATTCCCTTCTAAGTTTTGACCCGAACCAAGGAAGAGTAATAGCATCGTATCCTATTCCACAAGGGGGTCAAAAAAATGCTACAAAAAACAACAATGTACAGAGCAGTGTGTCGATGGTATGGGCTGTAGTCCAGGATAAAAATGGTTCAATATGGTTTTCTCAAGCAGACTCACCGAATCCACTTTGGCGGTTTGATCCATCAATAAAAAAATTCGAATCAATTCATCTGGTAAGCGCAGCTCCCTATCAAATGAAAATTGACCAAAATACTGGAAATATATGGTTTACGACATTCACTGATAACAAACTTGGAGTCATACAGAAGATTGAAAAAAACCAAAGTTCTGGCAACAGAATTAATGAGAGTAGTTCGCAATACAAAGTTTCTGAATTTAATTTAGGAAATGAGAGTTTTCCCAGCGGAATATATTTAAAAGGAGATTCAGTATGGGTCACACAGTCATTAAATAATAAACTGGTACAGTTTAAAGTGATCACAGATGCCAATGGAATGGTTGTCAATGTTGTAAAGATATTGGAAATACCATCACCTGCATCTTCTTCTAACAACCAGGTCTTATTCGACTCGCCTTATGATCTTGTGGTTTTAGGCAACAACCTATGGGTTACTGAACATGATGCTAACTTTATAACAGCATATAATATGGGTTCCAAAAGTGTGACAAAATTCGCAGATTCCAGTAATCCTCACCAATATGTAACCTTGCCTTTCTGGCTAAGGGAAGGAGATGGAGGAGTAGGGCTTTGGTTTAATGAACATTACGGAAACAGAATGGCCTTTTTCAATACTACTGGCCTGACGCTCACCGAGTACGAGATACCAACGCGAGATCCAAATTTAGGCTATATATACAATGCCCTCAATTTTGCAGTCGATCCAACTAATAATAAGAACGTGTGGTTTTCAGAATACAATCATGACAAAATCGGTTTGGTAAAGAGCAGCGTTTCTATCCCATTTAACATTCAGTCATCTGTTAAGAAGGTTGTGTTATCGAAAATGATAGTTGACAAACGAGAAAAGCAAAAAAATGCAACGACAATAGTTGTTAACTTTGAGATTTCCAAAAATTCGGACAACAATAAAAGCAGCAGCGAAGTCTCTCCTCTGTCCAACAATAATAATAATCACGAGATTGTTTTTTTCAAAACATCAAGCTCAATGACGCATTTTGGTGTACTGAATTCTACTGCAAACTTCTCTGTAAATTACATTGATTTAACAAAAATGAAAAATAGAACAGCGCAAGTGCAGCTCTTTATGCAAAACGACTACAAGGTACCGTCTGGAAACTACACTCTCGGAATTAGCGCAACAGATGGAAGAGTAACGAAATCCATTTTTCCAGAACTAATTGTGAAGTAGGCAGATATTACCAGATCAAGGGACGCTTTCTCTCTGATAGATCTACACCTAAGGGCACATAACATCTAGAATATCGAACTGAACAAACATAAAAGAATCCCGTCTTGATTTCGACTAAATGTAGGTGACAAATAAGAATCATGTTATCGCAATGTTGCGCTAGCAAATAATACTCGAAATGGTTGGCTGAAAATTACAGCCACATCATACCTCGTGTTTCCTACTTTGCCTAAGAAATAATTCTGATCACCTTCACTGCCTTTAAGTATCCCCAGATCTTTGGCGTTTTGTATATTGCCGCCGTTGGTTGTAAGATAAACGTGAAGATCGGGTCCATTAGTTACTTTGAATTGTTCCATGCGGAGGTATCCTGTACCGTTTACTGATAATATCTTTGCAATACCTTCGGCTAAATGTCCGCCAACACCAATAAAAGAACCTGATTTTATTACAGCAACAGCTTGATTTGCCGTTCCCGGCATAAACTCGTTTATACCCGTAGTCACTCGAGCAGCTTCCCTCATAATCATACCTTGTTCATTTGGGGTCATCTGTGCTGCTGCATGCATTCTATCTTGTTCATTCATGGCAATAAATTTATGATATTCTTGGGATGCCATATCGACTGAAACGGGCGGTTGATTTACCTGTGTTGGACTAGATGACGGTTGATTTACCTGTGTTGGACTAACGAGATTTAAAATCAGAAAGTAAGCAGCAGCAGATGCTACAACGACTGCTGCAGCTATAATAGCGACAGTGGCACCTTTATACAACAAAAATAACCTGAAGGAATCATAAATAAACTTTTTTTTAAGATATTATGGGAATATTATGGAAATCGTACGTGATGCAGTGGACATGTCAAAACTAGAAAAGGAAAGTCGATACGGTCAGTCAACCATTCACCTTCTGCATCTATTGGGTTACTTGTATTACGGAAGAGATGATTTAGCTAGTGCTTCAAAGGTTATGTCCTCATTATCTCGTGTCATTTTGCTAAAGTATCATAAAACTCTCCGTCATCAGACATACGATCTTCTTTTACGGCAGTATTGATAATTGTTCTTTCAACTTTTTAAGGTCACTCTCACACAAATGGCGTAAAACAATTCTTCCTTACTTTTAAAATAGAGGTATAGTGTTCACTTGCCTACTTTTGCCGCTTCAGCGATATCGTATAATTAGAACGCCTCCTGCATGCACGGATATAATGTCAGTATCTACTCTGCTTCTTATCAATTTAAACTAAAGCAGGGTTGGTGATAAGTCGTTCACTTAAAAGCTAAGTGATTTCTTGCTCTATTGCTAGATTGTTGTTATCATTCTCCGTTCGTTTCTATAATATCCTGAGTAGTGTCATCTTCTTATTCCTATGTCACTAACCTACCAGTCACCGAGTGTGCTATCACGATGAAGGGTTAGATCATTTGGTTCAAATTATATAACTAATCAATAAATAACTAAACTAAATTGCCGATAAAACATGATGAAGGAACCAGTGATTGCCACTGTAATAATAATTGTAATTTCTGCAAGTATACCAATTAGTTCTACGATATTAATGAACTCGAATGCAAAAGCTCAACCTCAACCTCAACAACAAGATCAACAACCTATTGTAATACGAGTACAAAATACTTCGATGTCGGAACCAGCGCCAAATGCACCTTTAAATAATCAAACCTTACCGCATCAAATAGTTGTAGCCCTTCCTATAAGACAAGACGGAAAGATTTGGACAGGGACTGTCACATTTACGGCAAGTAAGCCCATAGAAGTAGAGGTCGAACATAAATATAATAGATATAATACAACACTAGATGTGAAACATGGTGAACCCTATCATGCAAAATGGTTTGACGGTACCAATATAGCTCTATCCACCATGACATTGTTTACAAATACACCTGTGGCTATAACGAATACCCCGATAAGTACAGGATCGTTTACATTTACAGGAAGTGCATTAGTATTTCATAAAACAGATGGAGTTCCATTTACAGTAACTTATACTTTGGACGTGGTAGCAAATCCTTTGACGCCTCCTAGCCTTTTATCACATTTAAAATAAACGACGAGCGCCGCTTCAATAAAAGCGAAAAAACTGTTCTAAGCGAGTCACGTTGTAGCTCCGATTGTCTTTATCATAGCTTGGAACTATAGTTGCGTTTAGGATAGCAACTCAGTTCACATAGGAGTGGATATAAATGATATAAATCATATATACTTATGATTATAGTGGTTTTTAGTTTCGAATATTATTACTGAATTTAGATCGAAGTTATGCTCATCATCGAGTCTGTATTAACCCGATGTTTATCTATGAATCCTGATGTCGCAGCAATCACATATTTAGCGGGTTTTGTATTTTTATAAGTGCAGTCAGCCATATCAAAAGTACTCTTACATGGAGGTACGTCTTTTACCATATATACTACATTTCCATTTTCGTCAAACCAAATTAGATCAAGATTGTACCCTATATTTAAGAGCCACATTGAGTAAAGATCTGGCTTGTCATAAACTAGAATCATCGCGGAATTAAATGGCATTTTTTCATGCCTGAACATAAGCCATCTTTCTTTTTCTGCACTAGACTTTGCAACCTCAACCTTAATTACATCATGATTTATCCTAACTGTTCCTACAGGAAAGCCTGCAGGTGCATTTTTGACTCCTGGTGGAATAAACACAAGACCTAGCACGCCTAATGCAATAGCTGCAATCATAACTGGAACTAGAACTGCTATTTTGTGCACCATAGTGAGTCAACAAAATACACTAGTTATTGGTTTTTTGTCAGTGTTGGTAAATGTGAAATTCATGTTCTCTATTTTGCTTGATGTTGAATCAAAGCGTTTCCCATTTCCGTTTCAGCCGGTCCCTTGCTATAAAATATAGATTTGTTGTCGTCTTTATAATTGCCATTATTATTCTAAGTTGATGTTGCTTTTAGAATTATCGCTCGAGTTCACCTTAGTTGCGGAACTGGCTGGGGAAAAAGCAGTACCAGCGTAATGCAAGCCTCTGTCCTCGGTCTGCATACTTGAAATCATATACTTTCTACAAGTAGGTTGAGTATCTTATTATATTAATATTTTTACAAGTCCATTAAATAATTTTTTTCTGGTTTATAGCCTGGTTGAGCCTATTTTTCAATTATTAATTAATTATTCAGCATATCAAGTGGTATATTTTTCGCGATTACTCTTTCAATTAGTTCCCGTACTAAAAGCTCCTTACATTCAATACAGAAATATGCTTCCTTGAACGTCAAACTATGATTGGGCATAAGGACAGGTCCAAAGCTAGGGATACCTTTGCATTCTGGTACGGCACATGCACGTTCTTGTTTGTGTTTCATTTTGATATCTCTATCGGGACATTCATTTA
>CAKOFP010000085.1 GCA_933226995.1 Candidatus Nitrosopolaris rasttigaisensis
GATCAAAAAGATAATAGCTATAATAAGTATCACATCATTAATAATGATTCCAAAACAAGTACTAAAGATACATCTGCTACGAACTCTCCCCCCGATTCAAGGCAACATCTCGATATAGTATCAAAATCTTCATCCTCCTCTGGCCATCCTCCTGGCAAAATCGTTGGCGCCCCGGGGTCTACAACAACATTGCGTACGAAGGAGTCAGAACCTCCAGCATTTGAGAAGGGAATTGCAGGTGAAATATCAGCTAATTTCGGACAAAAGGTTCAGATAATTTTCATCAAACCCCTTCGCATTAAAATCGCAGTAGAACCGCGAAACATTGTCAAAGTTGCAACTTTTCTGCGCGATAACTTGGGATTTGATCATGCTGAATCAGTTGCAGGGACAGATTATCCTAAGGACAATCAAATTGAAGTGATCTACCACCTAGGCTCCTATTTAAAAGACGATTTAGCAGGACATGTTCTCTCTATTGCGACGCGAACAAACCGTGATGATGCAAGGCTTCCTACGCTAATCAATGTTTACAAGAGTGTAGAATACCATGAACGAGAGACATTCGAAATGCTTGGGGTATATTTTGAAGGACATCCTCGAAACGAGCGCTTCCTGCTACCGGAAGACTGGGCTGACATCCCTCCTTTAAGAAAGGAATTTAGAATCAAAGGAAGATAGGATGAGGTAAAGAAGGGATATGGCAGATCTAGAAGACCGCATTAGTGAATCCCAGAAGATGGGGATGCAGATCGTAAAAGAGTCAGATGACGACAGGTTGATGACTCTAAGCGTGGGACCACAACATCCAGGATCTGGGCACTTCAGATTTATAGTGAAACTTGATGGCGATTACATAGTGCACTGCGACCCCGATCCAGGTTATGTACATCGTGGAGAGGAGAAGATGACAGAGTACCGCAATTTCATTCAGAATATTCCACATCTCGAGCGACCCGTTATTCACGACTCTACGAATATTACATACTCCTATAGTCTGGCAGTCGAAGAACTCACCGGAATCGAAGTACCTCGAAGAGGCCAATTCATTAGAGCAATAGCCTCGGAGTTAAACCGCCAAGTATATACGTTATACTGGCTGGCGATTTATGGGATCTTTCTAGGACATTCGACAATGTTTATGTGGCCAACAGGCGACCGAGAGCTATTCATAGATCTATTAGAGGCTTTGACGGGTGCGAGGGTGACCCACGCTTTTAATATTCCCGGGGGTGTGCGCAACGATGTGCCTGACGGATTTAAGGATAGATGCCTTAGACAGATCACTTATTACGAAAAAAGACTAAAAGAGTATGAAGATATTTTTTACAATAACCCGCTTGTGAGACAAAGAACAGAAGGTGTGGGAATCCTGACGAAGGAAGACGCCATAAGGCTTGGCGTGACCGGCTCTGTCCTCCGTGCTTCTGGTGTCCCGTACGATATACGAAAAGCTGAACCCTATGACGTATACAATGAGATCGACTTTAAGGTTCAGTATATGAAAACTGCTGATTCTTTTGCGAGAGCCTATGTACCGTTCTTGGATATGAGAGAATCGTGTCACATCCTAAGACAGTTGCTTGACAAAATGCCTGAAGCCGGTGAGGTAAGAGCGAAGCTTCAGGCGAATCCTCGAGGGCCACCAGGAGAGGCCTATAGGAGGGTAGAATCTGGGAGGGGCGCTCTTGGCTATTATATCATAAGTGACGGGACTCCAAAACCTTATAGGGTGAAGATATCTGTGGGTTCATTTAGGAATATGCTCGCTTTACCTCATTTGTTGGTCGGCGCAAAAATGGGAGACATGCCGGTTATTTATTGGGCGCTGAATTATTGGCCTGTGGAGGCAGATAGATAATCTCATGGCCACAGTTCCAGAGGAATTTCGATTTGGCAATTTCCTTGCAAGTATTATATGGGTAATACTGATTGTTATTGTATTACTCACACTCGTAATTCTCCCTCTGACGTTTATAGTACTATTCTACGTACCACTTCCTCCTGTAAACGGAGAAGTATTAACACCTTACCTTTTTCTAACAATGATTGTGGATCCAACTCGAACCCTGCCTATCGTAAAGTACCTGATCCACACTACCCCCTTCAAGGTAATAGTATTTCCGGGATTTGTATTTGCTGCAATCATTGCTGCAGCTACAATATTTGTTGAACGCAAATTTTTGGCTAAAATGCAGCTTAGGGTGGGTCCATTATACGCTGGTGTGTGGGGTGTAGGTGAAGGAATACTCCAATTAGCAGCCGACGGCTTAAAGGTGATTTCCAAAGAGATTCTTATTCCGTCAGGAGCAGACAAACCAATTTTCTGGGCAGCCCCTATCGCATTTGTGGCAACCGCAGCCGCAGTGGTAGCGTTGATCCCTGTGGCCCCTGGTTGGGTAGTTTCGAATACTGACGTCGGATTAATCGCTGTATTCGCAATACTAGGTTTCTTTCCGTTAATTGCTCTGCTATTCTCGTGGGCAAGCAATAGCAAATATCCATTCATCGGCGGTCTCCGCGCGTTACACCAGATGATAGCTTTCGAAATCCCTTTCATTCTTTCGGCGTTATCAGTGGTTATTTTGGCTGGCTCACTCAATCTCACGCATATTGCGACGTCACAGCACCCGTTTTGGTTTATTTTGTTTCTTCCAATTAGCGCATTTGTTTTTTTCATTTCTTCGCTGGCCGAGTTGGAAAGAGTGCCTTTTGATCTCCCTGAAGCAGAGAGCGAGATAGTTGCAGGCTGGTTAACCGAAACGTCAGGTATGATTTACGGCTTGATTCAGTTGGGATCTTACCTTAAAGTATATGCGTTGGCTGCTTTGTTTGTGATATTGTTCCTTGGCGGCTGGTCTGGCCCCCAAATCTTCCCTCATCAATTGGGACCTCCTGATGCCATTCCACTAGTCAAAGTGTTGACACTCCAGGGCTTATACAACGCCGTCACAGTTAATGCTATCTTTTGGTTCCTAGTAAAGACGATTGTAATAATCATGTTAATGCTACTGCCGCGCGGAATCAGTCCGAGAATTAGAATAGATATATTACTTCACACCGGCTGGTACAAGTTGATAGTTTTAGCTTTCGTAAATATGTTCGTAGCACTAGCATTGATTTACGCAGGTGTATTGGGACCCGGAGGTTCGTTATCAATCCATTGACATCATCAACATCGTCCTCGCCTCCTTCATCTTCATCTTCACATTCACCTTCACCTTCTTTTCCTCCAAAATCACATACACCGGCAACGACAGCAGCAGGCTTCATAAAGGCTATAGAATCAGGTTCAAAACATCTTCTTATCAAAAGATTCACATTGCGCTATCCAGAACAAAAACTCAAATTCGTTGGCGATGGCTATCAATTCGATCCAAAGCGAGCAGTTGGTATTGCTGGTCTACGGGGCAGACATATTCTATATCATGATAAATGTACCGGATGTCAGCTCTGTGCAATTACGTGTGAAGGCATTGCAGAAGCCATTGGTATGGTAAGGGTGGACGAACAGTGGAAGCATAACAAGAAAGCCATCATGCCCCAAATAGACTATGGCAAATGTGTATTCTGTGGGTTATGTGTAGATGCCTGTCCATTCTATGCATTGTTTATGACAAATGACTATGAACTCGCATCATTTACGAAGGAACATTTGATTTATACTCCAGCACAATTAGCCATAAAGCCGAAATATAGTGGTGATGTCGAAATAAAAATTGACGATCATGGTGCTTCACATCATGGCTGATGCTTTATTTATTAGCGTTGCAATCCTGACTATAGGTTCGGCAATAGTTGCTCTTGAAACCCGGGAGCTTGTATACGGCGCAATCGGACTTGCAATATCCATGATGGGAATTGCCGGCTTTTTTCTGCTTTTAGACTCGCCATTTGTTGCGATGTTCCAGATCACGGTATATGTTGGAGCGGTGGCAGTACTGGTTATATTTACAGTTATGCTAGTGCGAACCCAAGCCCTTTTTTCAATAAAAGAGGATCCTAGAAGAAAAACCGCAGGGATTGTTTTACTTCTGGTTTTTATTGGAGGAATAGGTGCTGTAGTTTTAGCCTCAGGTCTTGGCAATCCGGCATTTACTAAATTTAATAAACCTGCGATTGATGTCGCTACGATAGGTAAACAGATGGTGACTTATTACGCTCCGGTTTTAGTACTGTTGGGACTTACGTTAGCTGCTTCTGTAATTGGCGCGCTAGCGTTGGCACGAAGGGAGGATATAGAACAAAAAAATGAACGAGTTGATTGATTTTGTTACTGTGGCCGTCGTCCTTTTTGCAATTGGTATATATGGCCTGGTCGTCAAGCGTAACGCCATACGCATGATCTTTTCGATAGAAATTATCGCGAATGCGGCTAATCTAAATTTGATTGCTTTCTCAAGAAATTTGCATAATGCCCAAGGTCAAATGTTCGCGCTTTTTTCTATTGCCATCGCTGCTGCAGAAGTAGCGGTCGGGCTTGGTATCATTATCATTGCATATAGGTTATACAAAGAGATCGATGTTGAAGAATTTAGGAGTATGAAGGGCTAGGTATCAAAAGGATGGCAGAGTCGTTTTTCCTTTTAATAGCGACCTTTATGCCCCTTTTGTTGTCGCCAGTCGCCTATTTCTTAGGTAGAAGAGCTGGTCTAGGTGCGGTAACATGGTTTTCTTTTGGTGTTTTGGTCATATCAACTGGCCTGCTCTTTGTACCTGCGTCTATGTTGAACGGAGGTCGTACCGTCTACAGCGAGAGTTATCCTTGGGGCCAATTTGGGAATTTTGGTCTTAGACTAGATGGTCTTAGTCTTCCATTTGCAATTATCAACTACATATGGTTTACAGTTCTTGTAATCTATTCAAAGCCGTATATGTATCGCAAAATAGTTGATGAAGCTCGTAGTCGTTTTGGAGAGGGAGAGGGTACTGAAAGCACATCAGTAGGTCGTGGCACGGCATATGCGGCAGATGCGGATAGACGAAATAATACATCTGGCATTGCTAATGAGAGTGGCTCTTTAGCAACAACAACAATAGGGGTCGAAGAACAACGGTATGTAAACTCACAACTTGGGCTTTACTTTGCACTGTTCATGGTATTTGCAATGGGAACCCTTGGCATGGTCCTTGCGACCAACCTGATCGAGTTCTACGTCTTCTTTGAATTAGTCCTCGTACCTTCATTCTTTCTTATAGCCTTTTTTGGCTACGGTTTAAGACAAAGAACAGGTCTGATGTTCTTTTTCTGGACTCACGCAGGCTCAGTCGTGCTGTTGCTTGGTTTGCTATCAATTGGTTTCTTTGCAGGGGGTTTCGACTTCAGTACAATCAGGGCCCACGTATCACAGATTCCTGCACAATGGATGCCGATTATAATTTTTGCTGTTGTGTTGGGGCTTGGGGTAAAGCTAGGTGGCTTTTTGCTGCACCCTTGGGTTCCATCCTCTGTAGCCGGAGCACCTACTCCGGTCTCAATCCTGTTAGTAGGTATTGCTACCTACGGTATTTTACGAATATGGTTGGACCTTTTGGGTGGAAATTATGTCCAATACAGTCTTTATATTAACATCTGGGGTCTTGCCACAATGATCTATGGTGGAGCTATGGCGCTAATGCAGGACGATATCAGGAAAGTTCTTGCTTATTCAACTATAAGCAATATGGGTTATATTTTATTTGGTCTTGGTTCCGGTAGTGTTCTTGGAGTCACCGGAGCAACACTATTGTATGTCACAAGCGGTCTCGGCAAGGCAATCCTATTCATGATGGCTGGGTCAATTAGCCTTCAGACCGGCACTACTAGCATGTCGAAGTTAGGAGGTCTCGCCGGTAAGATGCCGTACACAGCAGTCCTAGCAATGATTGGTCTTCTCACACTTTTTGGCATTCCTCCTACAAGCGGTTTTATGTCTGAATGGATCCTTTTCAACGGTGTATTACAGACAGGGGTTCACGACGCGAATTCACTTAGGATTGCATTATTTGGATTTGGTATGTTGACTACTGTGTTATCCTCAGCTTATTTACTCTGGATGTACAAGCGTATCTTCTTTGGCAAGATACCGCAAGAATTGGTTAACATCCGAGACTCGGGCAGGTATATTACAATAACAATGGCCGCGCTTGCTGGATTGACACTTATTATCGGAGTCTATCCGGATCCATTTCTGACTCCTATTACAACATACATACAAGGAATGTTCCATAACTCACCAGCCGTACTTCCGTTGCCGTCGTCAGGGGGGTCTGGCATTGCAGTTCCACTCGCCAAGAACATAATGTTCAAATCTGATAATAGATTCAGTAGCAACGCTGTGCCAAATTCTGCTGCTCCAATGGCAAGAATTAACAGCGGTGGCGCGTTTACGAGTCACTAAAGAAATGAAATATGATGTCTACATGGTAGGTTGAAAAAAAAGTGGTCGAAATAACAGGCTTCGGTGGAATCGCAGTAAATGTTTGGCTAGTGTGGATTCTTCCTTTCATTGGCGCAGCTATAATTGCAGCAGTTGCTCGTGCTGGCATCAAGATAAGGGATTATACTGCTGTTGGGTTTGCTCTTGCCAGTGCAGTCTCTGCTACAACCTTAATTCCACTTGCATTCTCTGGCAACGAAGTACATAGTCAGGTAAACTGGATTGCAGTTTTGCACCTCAAGGCCGGGGTATTGGGCGATCCATTATCGGTAATAATGGCTAATCTTGTGGCATGGATCTCATTTTTGATATTCGTATATTCCACAGGATATATGCACGGGGAAAGAGACCTGACAAGATACTGGTTTTTTATGCTCTTCTTTATCGGGTCCATGCAATTGGTCGTGTTATCAGACAATTTGCTAATGCTCTTTTTTGGTTGGGAAGGTGTGGGTCTTGCCTCCTATGCTCTCGTCGGCTTTTGGTATACTGACAGAAAGAAGGACTTTGTCGGAACAGAAGGCCACAGAGCGGGGGGAATTGCGATGTGGGCTTCTCCCTCTCACGCCGGGGCGAAAGCGTTCTTAATGACAAAAGCAGGAGACACCATGATGCTTGCAGGAATGTTTCTGATTTTTGCATACTCAGGAACTTTCGGGTTTAAGGAATTACTCCAAAATCAGGGATGGGCAGTACAGATGGCGCACCAGAACCTACTGGTGCCTGCAGCGATATTACTATTTGGTGGTGCAATTGGCAAGTCTGCACAATTTCCGTTGAACGAATGGCTTCTCGAGGCTATGACAGGTCCAGCATCGGTCTCCGCGCTGATCCACGCTGCTACTATGGTTAAGGCCGGGGTATTTCTAGTTGCGCGTATAGCTCCCTTGTTCTTTGCACTTGCAGCATTTGGTATGACACAATTCTTTGAAGTGGTTGCATGGGTAGGCGCTTTTACTGCATTTCTTCTCGCATCACAGGCTATTGCGAATCCAGAGATTAAGAAAGTTCTAGCGTATTCGACTGGCTCTCAAATTGGTTACATGATGATGGCCATAGGCATAGCGGGACTTTCCACTAACTTTGTTGACGGCTATACCGCAGGATTCTTTCAACTGATAAGCCATGCGATGTTCAAAGCCGCACTTTTCATGGGCGCAGGCGCCCTGCTTCATGTTGTTGGTTCCAGATTTATGAGCGACATGGGCGGGATGCGCAAATATATGAGAAAAACCTACATCTTTATGTTCCTTGCAGCCATGTCTCTCGCAGCTGCACCTTTAATCACATTAGGATTTTGGAGCAAGGACGCCATATTTGCAGCAGTTTTGGGATCAGGCTACGTTCATTCACTTCCGCTCTTCATAATGGCTTTTGTGGTCGCGATAATGACTGCATTTTATACGTTTAGAATGATTGGTATGTCATTCTTTGGTAAGAAGAGCCAACATCTGGAGGAACTAGAGAAAGCCGGGCACCACCCTCACGAGGTACGCCCAGTAGTATGGGTCCCTTTTGCAATTCTTGCAGTAGCAACCATCGCTATAGGAGTAGTCGGATTTGCCTTTGGTGCACAGCTTCAGCATATATTCTCAGGTTATCTTGCTAATTACTTTGGAATCACCCAGCAAAAACAACTGCAACTGCTTCAAAACCCTGCAACAACCACTCAGCTTGTTAAGCCACTCACAGAGACCAAACTATTCCTTGGTCTTAATCCTTATGCTGCAGCTGCATCCTTTGGAGCGTTTGCGATAGGAGGCTTTTTGGGATATATGTTTTACATTGCCAGGAAAATTGATCCGCAGATTATCTCTAAGAATTTTGTCACGAGGGGAATATGGCAGTTCCTTTACAATAGATGGTACCTTAATTCAGCGCTTTATTGGGGTGCTGTCATAGGGCCCGTAGCAATATATCGTATAATTTGGAGGTACTTTGAATTAACTGTCATGGAAGGCATAAGTCATGCATTTGAATTCTCGATGGCATCATTCTCTAGAGTAGTAAAAGCAGGACAGACTGGAATAACACAGACTTACTTGTTTGTATTCGGAGTTGGCATTATGATTATTATAATGCTGCTCTTGCTATAGAGAGATTGTTGAAAAATGGTTGATTTTTTGTCGACGCCCCTTCTTGTGACAGTCGTACTCGGATCCGTAGGACTTGGAATCCCAGTAATAGATGCGCTAAAAAAAGAAAGGGGTTCTAATAACAAACTGTATAGTGCGATTGCCTTTGGTGCGCTAATCATAGCGATAGGCATCGTGATCATCCGTGTATTATCTGGGGCAGTGATGCCAGCCGCTGCGTTTGGACCGGGTGTCCTTTCAGATGATCTTTTTGGTTCATTTTTTGCAGTGGCGCTGCTGATTGTCTCAATCATGGTAACTGCATCTTCTTGGAATTATATGAAAGGGAAGGCAAACCCTGCCGCGTATTACTCGCTCATATTACTTTCAAGCATAGGTATGGTACTAATAGGTTATTCTACTGATCTCGTAATGTTATTTGTTGCATGGGAGCTAATGTCACTGCCCACCTATGCACTCGCTGCCTTTTCAAAACGAGATCCAATCTCAAATGAGGCTGCGATAAAATACTTTATGTTTGGTGCATTATCTTCTGCGATCCTAGTTTTTGCCATAGGGCTTGTTTACGGGATTACAGGAACGACCAACATAGGGGGAGCGATCCAGGGATTGGCTCATCTTCAAAAAGACCTAATTCCTGTAGGACTTCTTGCGATCGCATTGTTTATTGCCGGTTTTGGATTCAAAATAGGTCTTGTTCCATTTCATATGTGGCTGCCTGATGCATATGAGGGTGCGCCTACTACAATAGGCGCTCTTCTAGCTGCCGGAACGAAAAAAGCGGGATTCGCTGCAGCGTTGCGTGTAATTGTGCTCGGAATGTTCGTATTACATCCAGATTGGACTTTCACCCTTGCTGTAATAGCAATATTTACAATGACACTCGGGAACTTTGCGGCTTTGGTTCAAAAAAGTGTTCCAAGAATTCTTGCCTATTCTAGCATCGCACAGGCCGGCTATATCTTGATAGGCTTTGCACTGGCCCCATACTCCAACCAAGCACTGACCGGTTCTCTTTTTTACATAATTAATCATGCAGTGATGAAATCTGCTGGATTCATAGCTGCGGCTGCTGTTGCTACTGCTTTGGCTGGCTATAGTCTTGAAAAATACAGAGGACTAGGTCATCGGATGCCAATCACTGCCATCGCATTGTCAATTTCCTTGCTCTCACTTGCTGGTGTCCCTCCGCTCGTTGGTTTCTGGAGCAAATTGGTGGTGTTTGGAGCGGCAATTAATAGTGGTTCAATAGTAGCATGGGCCCCGTACCTTGCAATCGCTGGTTTGCTCAACAGTGCACTTTCTCTTGGCTATTATGCGTGGATAATTAAGAAAATGTATATGGAGCAGGGACCCGACATGACCAAAGTCAAAGAGCCTAGGGCTATAGCTGCGGTACTAATATTCGCCATTATATTTATGGTAGGGTTCGGGATCTGGTATGCGCCTGTTTTAGAGTTCGCATCAAAGGCGGTCCCTCATTTTGGCAATATCGCTTCCGTGGTATCCAATGGCTCTTCGTCATCGTCTCATGGAGTTAAATCTGCTTCTGTTGCGTCTTCTAATTCTTCTGCTGCTGGTCTCCGTTCTATTGCCGTTGTTGTTAGGTCCCATACTTAATAACTCGGCTTGCAGGTCTTCTCTAGGACAGGTTTATCTCGCTCGAATTTATTCGGTTTGGAAGAAAAATTTCTATACTTAGGCGAAAAACAGAATCTAAATAATCATTTGACAGAATCTAGATTTTTCATGCATTCTTGACCCTGCACGAAGGGAGTGAGTTAGATGCAATAACTATTCATAACTGAAGTGAAGCCAAATCGGTCAAGCGTTCCAAATGCCTCTTGGCCGTACTGTCGTGTATCTTTCGTAACTCATTTTTGGCTTTTGTTGAGTATGACAAATATAGACCTTCCATCCGCTCAACAAATTCTCGCGACTGTCCATTTTTCTTTACCAACAGGTTGAACAGTCTATCTTCATTACTCCAATCCATTAGATCGTCATGAATTTGATAGGCAATTCCGAGTAAGTTACCGAAGGCAGCCATAGCATGAATCTCATCCTCCAAGCCCCCTGATAATATAGCCCCTATTTTTGCCGAGGCTTCGAAAAGCGAGGCAGTCTTATATTCAAGAACTTTTATGTAATCATCCTCTTTGATTTTCCTGTCTTTACCAAATTTAATCTCCATTATTTCACCCTCACTCATCTTTATTGCAGCTTTAGAAAGTTCGCCCGATACACGCGAATCATCCATCTTCGATCCAATATTAAGAATAATTCCTAGAACAAAATCGGCAGTTAGGATACTGTTGTTGTAACCATACTTCACATGGAAGGATGGTTTACCACGTCGAATGTTTTCCTCGTCTATAATATCATCATGAATTACAGACTCTGTATGAAGGAGTTCTATGGCGGAAGCAGCCATAAACGCAGCCTCGTTTTCTGTGACGTTTATTGGGCCTATCGCTTTTGTTTTTAGACTTTCGGCAGACAACAATAGGATCAATGGGCGAATTCGTTTACCGCCATCACAGGCATATCTCAATGGAGCATAGAATTCGGACCAACAGTAGAGATCTAGTTCTCGTCCTAGGGCTTCGTCTATCTTCAATAAATATTGGCTAAACAACTCCATCAAAGGGTTCACCTCCGTATTTCTTCTATTCAGACCCGCTCTTGCCCGTAATTTCTTGAAATAAAGAGAATATTAATGCTTTTAAAAAATAACTGAAATATTTGGTGTAGGATATTTAGTCATTGATAAACGAATGAAGGAAATAATAATAACTATTGCTCCGGCCGGGATTTGAACCCGGGATCTGCGACTCGAAAGGCCACAATGCTTGACCGGATTATGCAGCCGTTTATCATTATCAGCTTCTACACCACCGGAGCACATGTGAATCTTGTTGCAAGTCACATTACATAAAATCTTTTCTTGTTATTAGGAGAGCCACAGACAAACAGAAAAAAGGCAGCCATCGTCGATTAGAGAGTATCAAACGATTAGGCTAAAGATCAATTTTATCAATTTTATCAGTTTTCATGCCTTAGCAGCTTTGTACACTTCTTGCCAACATGGCCATACCAAGTTCCATCGAAAACTAATCGAATGTCGCACCACTATAACACAATTGAATAACTCTATTCACAAGGTTTTTACACAACCATCGCTAATTTAGTTTTTGAAATGACTGGGGTTGTGGAACGAATAGATATTGAAATCGAGAAACAGAGTTTGCTCAAGCACCCATTCTACCGGATGTGGTCTGAAGGTAAGCTTACTGCCGATCATCTTCAGGGTTACATTAAGGAGTACTTTCAGCTGGTAATAGCAGTCCCTGAATTTGTTCGAAATATCCAAGATCTAACTAATGATTCCTCTCTGGAAACCGAGCTTGCTCATCACTTTCAGGAAGAGTCTGATCATATTGAAGCGTGGATGAGGTTTGCAATATCCATGGGCATTTCTGGGGATAAATTATTAAGTTATGCACCTACTTGCAAGACAACAGAAGCTGTTCGTACTTTAAACAGCCTGACAAAATTGTCCTTCGAGGAAGCGGCAGCAGCGATGTATGGATATGAGAAGGAATTGCCCAAAATCAGTACATCAAAAATCAACGGTTTAAAGAAATATTACGGCATCGAAAACAACGACGCTACAAATTACTTTGAAATACATGAAGAAGCAGACATAAGACATGCAAGATTGTGGATGAATATTCTAAAGAACGTTTCTACGGACGATACAGAGTCAGTGTTCGAAGCCGGTGTAAAGTCGTTGAACGCACAAAACAAATTGCTAGATTCTATACAGGAGAAATATGTTGGCAAGTACTGCTAGACCAGTTCAAAGCTATTCCGCCAGAAAACATGCTCTCTCTGGGTCTAGCAGGGCACAACTTTATTTATCTGGGCGTAAATCGATTTCTCAAAACCTTTATACCTTGTGCTTTATCGTCTTTTTTATTACGGGCCCATAGCTCAGTCTGGCAGAGCGACCGGCTCATAACCGGTCGGGCAGGGGTTCAAACCCCCTTGGGCCCACGTTAAAGTTGATTCAAAGATTCAGTATCACGAAGATCAGGTAAATGCACGAATGATTAGGGGAAAACATATCAACCGACATTAACTGGAATTTCAACGGTATATTTATAGAAGGTCTAAAGTCTCCTGGAACGAAAGCCGCATATAGGTATACTCTTTAAAAATACATGAACTACTTGAAGATCGACATCCCTGACGATTTACTAAGGTATCAAGACAATCTCAAATTTATACAGAACCAGATTATTGAGTATTTGATATATTTGAAGCATCTGCCTGTTTCATTAAGATATGCTACAAGAAGTCAATATCTTGCAGTAATTATGACTTATTACGATCTAAATGAGGCCGTATCGAACAAAAAAGAAATCTACAGATATATTGGCGAGGAGAGACCAATTGAGAACAGAGGATATAGGTCAGAAGAAATAACAAAAATGCTTGATTTATGCGATGAGCGAGTCCTTCCGAATATTGAATGTGTATGAATCCTCGGTGACGCATCCTGCTCCACCTACGGTTCTAGATGTATTTCTCATTGGTTTCCAATTTTTAATCGTCTATCTACAAAATATGACTCGTCGTCTTAAGTAGCTTCGATCTCTTATATGCCTTGGAGTTACTGGAGGTATGAATCACGAAGTAAATACCAAGACATTATATGCCATTATTGCCTTTGCCATTTCCATTTTTACCGTATGCCCATTCTTGGGAGCAGCAGCGAAGGCATTATCTCCTACATTTGTTATTAATGTGTTCTATCATGATGTATCTTTCGTAAACAGTCGTGTCAGTCCTTTAGCTTTACACACTCAACCACTCGTTGTTCATATAGGCAATGTTTTTAAGATACATGCAATAATCCTAAATAATTCCCCGGCCACAATCAGTTTCATTTCTGGACCGTGTGATTCTCCATTATCCTCAACATTCGATAAAAACGTAGTTGTGAAACATGGTGTACGCTGTTTTCTAGGAGCAGCAGTACATTTAGTTAAGTTGAGGCCAGGAGAAACAGGACAAGTAATTGGACCCGGCATAGGAACAACGTATCAAGCGGCAGCACCTGGGATGACTGTAACCACTGTAACATTCCATTATCAATCAGATAATGGGGCTAGTGCTAGCGTTACGAGGTCTTTTGAATTTAACATAGTATGATCCATGAGAGAATGCTGAGCGAGTGATATTTATTGAGGAAATTAGAAGAAAAGAATAATCGTTTAAAGACGTTCCGGGCAATGAGTGTAAATTAAATTATGTGCGAGCCTTTGTTGATAAATCGGACTCGATTTCACTAGTAAAATAAAATGAATAAGAGAGTTCTGATAATAGATGATGAGCCTGACATCATTCTAACATTGAGGATGGCTTTAGAACAAAATGGCTTTAGAACAGATTCCTATAGCGACTCAATACTGGCGTATAAGAATTTTAGAGCTGGCGTATATGATCTCGTGCTGCTTGATATAAAGATGCCAAATGTGGATGGATTTCAGTTATATCAGAAAATAAAAAGGACAGACAGTAGAGTTAAAATTTGCTTTTTGACTGCCAGCGAATTCTATGATGAGGAAATTAGAAAAGAACAAGGATTTGACGGATTTAACAAGGAATTATTCCTCAGAAAGCCCGTAGAAATTACTTGCTTGATTGACACGATAAGACCACTTATGGACCTCACGTTCAATTGAGATTTTGGCATAGTAGCGGTAGATAACGTAATAGTGTTACCTAAGCGTTATTAATCCTGCAACATAAAGATACTGTATATGGCGATTATTTAAAAATGGTATCCGTATCCGACATTCTGAGTGCAATTTCCGATGACAGATCCTTGGTGCTTTTTAATACCATTGCTTTAGCAAGTGGAGATAGTAGCATCCTAATAAGTAGGCTGAATCTTACGCGCAAACAGTATTATTCAAGATTGTCTGACTTGATAAAAGCTGGTCTCGTAAGAAGGATGAACGGCAAGTATTTTGTTACTTCATTTGGTAAAGTGGTCCATAAAGCTCAAGAATTAATTGGAATGGCTGTTCAATACTCTTCGAAGCTCCAGGCAATCGACTCTGTTGAATCGCCGAAATTTCCAGCTGCAGAATTAAGCAAGATCATTGATACTTTGATAAGCAACAGCGAGATCAAAGAGATATTGGTTAGCCGACAACGCAACAACAACATTCCCGCTGAAAATGAAATTGCCTACAACAAGGAGCTGCTCGTTCCGGCAACAAAACGCTCAAGTATACAATTCAATACATGAATAGAGTACACGATCTAAACCAGAACGCAAGATAATATTATGCAACATATGTATGACGTAGGATTAGAGAGTCATACCCAAATTAATTCTTGATCACGTGCTCTATTATCAAGCGAATATTGTCTCTATATGTGTGGTCAATTATGTATAGATCCTTTTTTGAATTAAATACGTCGCGCTAAGTACTGATTGAAATTTTTTTAATTGCAACCTAATCAGAATTACCCATCAACAATGCTTGAGGAATTTCCTAGAAAAAAAATAAGAATTTGATATAGACAAAGTAGGACAACAAACTAAATTCATAAGAAATGTAATCCATCGATAATATACGTACAGTCCATCTACTACCAAAGTTAACATCCGACTATGTGGAGGCCTCACACCCCAACGAAGCTCTTCATGTATTTCAGATGTGAGGCTTCCAAGTAGTGCGGTACTTGTAGCAGTCCCAAGATTCCTGTTACTATTAATCAATGGAGCTAAAATAATAAATACTGCTCCTAAGATGATCCCTGAGCAGTTTTTCATTTCTTTCCAAAAATGAAATTAATAATAAATAATTCTTTAAAACATCCTGTTGTCCTAAATTTGATTCAGCACGCACCAGAAGTACTCTAGCATCCATTCATTACAATACACGCGTGTAAATCATCAAGGTCGAGACGGCCAGAAAGAATAGCCAGATTACAGGATAAAGCCAAAACAAAGACAAAAC
>CAKOFP010000086.1 GCA_933226995.1 Candidatus Nitrosopolaris rasttigaisensis
CAACACTGTAAAAGAGATCTTCAATTACGAGAATGTTGACGAGTTAGTAGAATCGATTCTTACAGGGACCACAACTGTAGACCCTGTGTATAAATTCATCAGAAAGAAACCCGTTGTGGATTTTGTGAATAATCCCTGGAGGACCCATCTAGCATCACTTCTGGTAACCGAAGGAATCGATTATTGTATGCAACAGTACAAATCGGAAATAGAAAAAGACTCTATACTGAATGAGCCTGTAATGAATCAGCTACAGAAATCTAGGGATATCTGTGATCAAATTGCGTTTAAAATGAGATTATCTCAGATACAATCTATAGAACGACAAGAAAAATTAGTTTATTTGTTCAATTGGGCCAAGATCCGTCCATGTTTCGGGATGACAGTACATCAAATTCAAGGTGAAGATAACCGCAAATTCCTAGACTTTTGCAATAATGAAATTTCGAACACGACCGAACCTGCCCCTATCGAAGTAGTTCATCGAATCAGTGATCATGGTTACCATACAGACTTTGAATTCATTGATTGGTGGAAGAGACATATCGAAGGGAGCTTAAACATAGATACGGAAAGAAAGACCTCAGATTTTAGTGTAGAGGCTCCCCCAGATTCTGTGGTAAAAAATGCCGCATACTTTAGTGTACGGCGAGGCGGTAAAGTGATACTAACAAAGACTCTAGTTGTTAGGGCACACGACAACAATGTGTACGTCTTTAAAGAGAAAGAAAGCGAAATTTAGGACTTACAAGATGAGATCTAA
Organism: Candidatus Nitrosopolaris rasttigaisensis; assembly: GCA_933226995.1. Lineage (GTDB taxonomy): Archaea > Thermoproteota > Nitrososphaeria > Nitrososphaerales > Nitrososphaeraceae > Nitrosopolaris > Nitrosopolaris rasttigaisensis. The sequence goes on from CAKOFP010000086.1 coordinate 764, forward strand.
CACTATATGATGTGATTAGATTTTTATTATTATTACATTACGGCGCATCTGCTCTTCTTAATATTCCAGTATCAAACAATGTCTTGGAGAAATCGTTGACTTTCTTCTGATCTTTCATATTCGTAAATGCAACCAGTAACGTCTGCAGCTGTGATTGCATTGAGTTAAATCGTTCTTCCATTATTGTTAGTTTGTCTTCTTTCTCTTTTTGTGATTCTAGAGCTTCCTGGTAACCTTCTAGACTAATTATCATTGAACATTTTGCACAGAATTTAGCATCTTGTGTATTGCCTTCACTGCAATTACTGCATATCTTAGGATTAAGTGTATTGATTAGATTTTTGTCTTTAGTCATTATACCATATGCCTCAAGCAAGGATTCAGAACTCTCATTTCCAAAGTAGTGTATGTATTTGTTGGCCATATTGCTGTTGGGTGACCAGCCAGCATGCTGGTTTAGAGTATGCAATTTTAGCTTGGTAGATTTTTCAGTTAATGCACTATGTCGTCGTATATATGGATTGAATGGTTTTGCAAGCAAATCCTTGATTTTCTCTTTATCTTCATTTGGAACTGTTGGGTCTTCTAATAATCTGGGGAAGAATACATACTTGTAATCCTTGTATATTTCATATAAGCCGTTGGTAGTAAGCTGTCTACCCATACTCCGTTTACCCAAACCGACGAAAAGTGGAGACTTTGGATTGTTTCTACTAGGATGGTTTAATAGCCAATCTTTGATATAAGGTATAGACTGGATTAAAGGAATATGTCTAGTTCCTGTTTTTCCATTAACCAGAACTTCTGCGTACTGATATTTATCTACGGTTTTGAATATGATATCTTTTATCTTTAGACTCAGTATTTCGTGAGGCCTAGCAGACAGGTCTCTTGCCATCGTATGATAGCACCGATCACGTTTGTTTGTAACCCATTTTAAGAACAGCAAATCATCTGCTTGAGTCCACATGTCAGTGGGTTTGTAGCAGCTAATCTCTTTTCGTTTCAATTGAGGAATCCCTAATATGCATTCAGGTTTTTTCTCTTCCGAAGATAGTTCGTTCCTTCTTTTAGGGTCAGCAACATTGGGATAATATAGCCATTTAAAGAACCGCATTAGTATTATACGCTTTATGTTGTAACTGCCTATCCATTTATGTAACGGATCACTATTTTCAGGTTTACGACATTTATCTAAATAGCATAGTATATCCTCTCTTGTCATATCAATGAATTTCTTTCCTATGTCTATAAGCCTGGATAGCTCTGCCAAAAATTGAATAGTGTATTGTATATAATTTGGTCTGGGGTTAACCTCTCTTTTCATGGCTATGATATATTCAGCAACCACTAACGCATTTTCTCGATATAATCTATTTCTATCCCTTAGTATCGATTCGGAAAACCTGGATGTAAAGCCCTCAGTTGCTAAAATAATCTTTCTCTCTAACAAATGTAGGTCATTACTGCGTGTCAGTGCTTCTGCCGTTGCAACTCCGGAATTTACGTTAGTTTTTGAATGCCTAGACACAGATCAACATTAAACGGATCCGTTAATAATAATTTCTATGAGACAGTATTACATGTTGATAATACGATTGCATTGTTACTCTTTTTAGTATACAAGTAAATTTGATCAGTTTTGTACAAACCACAAATCGGAATTTTTCGTCAATAGTCTTTGGTGAGATGAAATATATCGGTTTTGTGAATAATCATACTGAGAACCTATCAATTGTAAAAATTGATAACTTACAAAATGCAGTCGATGAACAGTCGAAATCGGCGCTAAGGACAGAAGCAATACAATCAATAGAAGACTTCTTTCATGATGATCCTAGTCTACCCTATAGGTCATTACCAGAACATGGTCTAGAAGATAGTCCATGTCACCCAATTATAGAAAAGAAAGGAAATTTTTACTGCTGCAAACTTCACACTGATATACAAAACATCTGTCTCGAATCTATTGAGCATCACTGCAAATAGAAGGAACCCGGGTCTCACAAATCAGAAATCCTGAAGAGGACACCCTTAGACTTTTTTTAGCATCGACTGATACAAAGCCATTCGAAACACGTCATATGTTTTCGTGTTAAGTAAATAGTGATTTATACATACAGGCTTATGCTTGTTAATAATAATGAAGTCTAACACGGGTGCAACGTAAAGTTATCTAGTCTAATTCGTTATTCCTATTCCGCCTGACTTCTGAAGTTTCTATTTGGTTTTGACCTCAATATTGTAATATTTGTAATGACTAAGACGATTCTTATAGTAACTTATCGAATTATGCTAATTTCCACAATTTCGGTAGTTTGTAAAAGAATTACTACTCTAGATCTCTACCATCACCGACACGATCCGAATCATAATAAGAACGATGTCGTCTGGCGTACATAAATTTAAGAACGCTCTTTCGGACTCGATAGTATTCCCTGCCAAGGAATTTGAATTGGCAGTAGATAGATAGGTTATCGGTCGTCCTCCCGGGAGCTAAGACACCAGAAAGAATAGCTGGCACGAAAGAACGTGATGTGCCGCAATTTATCAAGCATCTTTGACTTATGGTATCGCTGCAATGCTTGTGATAGGGTGTATCTCAGCCCAGTTATTATTTCGCGTATCCAAGACATACGAACCTGTAATTGCCACATGACTGCCTACTGGTGGAATGCTTAGAGCAGGGTGATTAAAGTTATCACAGGCCGATCCTACTTCTGACCGTGATACTGGGTTTTGACATATCGCTTCTAGCACTAAATCGCCATTCTCGAATTTGATGTTTGCTTGATTGATTAGGCTGCTATTATCTGCCAACAATTTGATATGAAAGTCACCGTCGTTTTCCACATGTATGCTTTTGATTATTCCCGTAGCGGTTATACAAGGATTCACTATATGTAGTCTAGTTGGTAGGAATACGTGCTGCCATAATGATTTGTCGCATGTTGGCGTTACTGCTGCATGCACTGTCGAGGAAGATAGTACTACTGGTATAATCATAACCATCAGAGTCAATACTGGGGTCTTGCCATTCACAAACTTGCAGATAGTCTTCGCTTCTTTATAAGAATTAAGGGAGACAATTTTTTGACTTTTGCTCGAATAAGTGTTACTCGGTTACCCTTGAGTTTGGGTAAGCCGTGATTCCCTGACAAATAACGGCTCATACACCAAATCAACCCTGATATACTATAAGATGAAATCTATAGAGCAACGTCGCCTGTTTCTTTTGAGCCTAGAACATTAGCCTCTGCAATATCAGAATCAGTACTTGTTGCGTTTAGCACATCATCGACGATGCGTTTTGCTGGTGATTTTTCTACAATTACCAAGATCTTAAGGGGAGGTTCAAGCTCGGAACGTATGACCTCGTTCCCCTCCAACTATAAAATCTATTTGATACATTGGTACGACATCGTAGGTTTCGGCGACTTCAGATCTTGACCGCTGAGCTCAAGAATAAATGGCTGCCCGGTATCAAATAAGTTGCTAATCCAATGAAAGAAATTACAAATCGCGGATTTAACAATATAAAAATTATACTTAAGTTCAAAACATCACTTAAGAAATGTCTTTGGCTTGTCAGCTAGCTACTACATATTTGTGGGGATTTCGATAGGTGGAATGTGTAGAACCATGAACGCCCAAAATAAGCAATTCTTGTACAAACTTATTCCGCCACGGCCGACCTTTGCACAAGATATGACAGAAGTCAAAAAAAAGTAATGCAAGAACATGCTACTTACTAGAAAGGTGTGACAAACGAAGGGATTGCGATCGTCTTTGGACTTGTTCTTGATCCGAAAGGTTCTTGGGGGATTGGTATCGTTGAAGTTGCGGATGAAGCAGATGCACATGCTCTTGGCACATATGACGGGTCTTACGTTTGAAGTGTACGCAATGCCCGATGCGGGTAGTGCGAAAATGAGGGACAATTCGGGGTAAATTGCTGTCTTTTGCCTGCTTTCCCTTATATGGAATTAGCATGGGTGAGCTGATAACTGGGTATTTCAAATCCTTCCATAAATGACACTAGTTATCATTATAATCCAGCACTTTCAATTAGAATCATAAGTTCGTTATACTGCTTTATGAATTGTTTGCCCTTATTAGTTATCGATATCAATCCGTCAGTATTACTTCGACGATATATTATCATACCTTTCTTTTCTAACTCGTTAAAGTGGTTCATCATTTTGTCATATGACAATCTACTAGTATGCTGAATATGAGTTGGTTTTGCAGCTGTAACATCATTATTACTCATATATCCTTCAATAGCGACGAGTATTTCATAAAAGAGTTGGAGCTTGTGTCTCTTCTCTTGTCTCATGTATCAGGTCTCAATCTCCATTTCTCTACTCCTTCCACTGGATAGGGCATAATATATAGCATAGACGAACAAGCCCAAGCCAGCTAGTCTAACAATTATTGATCCAATAAATGCAAACTGGTTATTATCAAAATAGTGAATTATTAACGAATACTGCTCAAGCCAGAGCAATGCGAAAGCAGCTGGAATGTATAATAATTTAATATTAGCAGTCTTTACAAGAGGCTTTAGGCATTTGACGAAGATATATCCTAAAACCACAATGTCAAATAGCGTAGTGTAAAGACTCATGTCTTTAAGCTCAGTCTCGTTGAGTATTGGTTGAACAAATAATGCAGAAATTGTAACCATTAATGGAATAGAAATTAAAATCATAGGTAAAACGCCAACTATTATTTCCCTAATCTTAATAGAGGAATAGATCCAATTATGGGGAGAGAAAAATACTTTGTAGGTGTCTGGTAATACCCCGTTGTTGGCAGTACTACTAATAGAACCAGCACGGTTTTTCAACATATATGAGAGAGCTATGAATGCAAATCCTTCTGATTGAAGAGCTAACTGTATCCAAAAGAACAGATTTTCTAAGGATTCGTTAGCATACGAATAAGAATAGATTACATGTAGATGCTCAAAAACAAAAGATGCAGCTAGAATTGCAAAACCAGTTGGTAAGCCTAACAGATATCCGAATCCAGAAAATCGGTATGATCTGTAAAAATACATTGCTATTACAGAACACAAAAAGATGGAGGCAACCGTCACTACGAGACTAAATAATGATAATGATGGTGGTAGAGCGCTAACAACACCATTAGTACCGTGATGAATAGCAATAGTGGTGGTGGTGGTGGTGGCATATGATGGATACAATAGGGTAAACGGGTCTGTCATTTATATAAAAACACCTTTTTATCTACCCTACCTTTAGTTCTACCACAAGCACTTTTTTATTACCTAGTAACATCCTTCTAACAATCAACATTATTGATTTGTGATAAAGATAAGTCTTACTCCCTTTAAGGGAGTTCTTCAAGTGAGTAAGTGCTAAAAGGAACAGCGAATAAGATTATTCTCTGATAGGTCAGATTGGGAGAACCAAAATCTCATCAAGTATCCATGCTATGAGTGATATGAAAAGCATTACAACAGACGGCGATATCTGAGAAATGTACATTCTTGGTATAAATGGTGGTGTTAGGTCTGGGAATCAGGACGCGTCCGCATGCTTACTTAATGATGGGAAATTAATTGCTGCAGCGGAAGAGGAGCGTTTTCTTAGGATAAAGTTTGCAAGCGGTGTCCTTCCCAAAAATGCGATAAGATTTTGCCTCGAATTTGCCGATATATCCATACATGACGTATCCTATGTAGTATACCCTGCGATAACGTATTCAAATATTGAAAATATTCTTGAGACTTACTTTAAATTTCATTTCGGGTTTTGTCCTAAAATAAAGCTTGTTGATCATCATATGGCACATGCTGCGAGTGTTTTTTATACATCGAGTTTTGATGAATCCATGATAATTACAGCAGATCTGACAGGCGAAGGGAAATCCACTACTCTTTGCTATGGAGCGGATGACAAGATATCTGTTCTAAAGGAATTTAGAGTGCCACATTCACTGGGCTTTTTTTATTCAATGGTAACTCAGTATCTTGGATTCCAAAGAGATAGTGACGAGTACAAAGTAATGGGTCTTTCAGCTTACGGCACTAGTAATGCGGTAAAAAATTATGACTTCTCGTGGTTACTTAGTTTGACAGATAATAATGGTGGCGGTGCTGATTACTCATTAAATAGTGACTGTCTACGCCTCAATGAGATTAACAGGACTCCTCCCAGACAAGAACCACTATATTCAGAAAATTTTTTATCTAAATTACCTATGCCACGCCGTCTTCCACATATGCCAATAGATGGATACTATAAAGACATAGCAAAAAGCGCTCAAGTGCATTTGGAAAAGGTAGCTTTGTTTCTTTTAAAATATCTTTACGACAAGACATCTTCAACAAATCTTTGTCTTGCAGGAGGAGTAGCTCTCAATGTTCTGATGAATCAAAAATTATTGGAATCTGGATTTGTCAACAATGTTCACCTTACAAGTGTTCCAGGTGATAATGGCCTTTCTCTAGGAGCAGCAATACTAGTTGCAAAAGAAAATGGATTTAAAATAGACAAGTACGAACACCCATTTTGGGGTCCGGAATATACGAATGAACAGATTGAACATGTATTAGCAAGGGCAAAAGTTCGTTTCGAGCGTATGAAAGACATTTCTAAAGAAGTCGCTCATCTGGTTGCTCAAGGGAAAATTATTGGGTGGTTTCAGGACAGAATGGAACTAGGGGCTAGAGCACTTGGATCACGCTCGATTCTTTCAGATCCTAGGGATAAAACTATGAAAGACAGGCTCAACAAGCATATAAAATTCAGAGAAGATTTTAGACCATTTGCACCTTCCGTGTTAGAAGAGAGATCTCCTGAATATTTCATGAACTGTAGATATGCACCTTTTATGGCAATAACCTATAATGTCAGACTAGATAAAGTAAAGGAGATTCCTACACCAACCCATGTAGACAACACAGCACGGATACAAACTGTTGCAAAAGGCCAAAACGGATTATACTATGATCTAATAAGTAATTTTGAGATGGAGACAGGAGTTCCTGTAATCACTAACACGAGTCTAAATGTTATGAACCAGCCTATCTGTCTATCGCCAGTAGATGCACTCTCTACGTTTTATGGTACTGGGATGGATGGCATTGCTATAGGGGATTTCCTCGTACTCAAATGATAGATAGAGATAGAGATGATACACTCAAATTTAACCGACTATGCTTCACGGAGCATACACTAACTATAATATTCTGTCATTTTATTCAGTGTTTATAATATCGTTTCTAGTGGAGATATTAGAAACAACTCTCCATATTTCCAAGCCTAAGAAATCTTGTGTATGACACATCATAAACCGGTAGTATTGGACGTTCTTATGACAATTGAGAAAAAAGAATGTTTTGGGTAATGGTAACCTTGCGCCGGTGATAATACAGGAGGTAGGTTTCAGTACCCCTACGCCTCATAGGTATAGCCATGTAGTGCATGTCAGCTATAATATCGAAAACCCTGACTTCAACATCAGAACTTTTCTTTCACGCATGGCGCAAGCATGAGACCATATGTTAAGCACATCAAATGAATGTGTTGTATCCAAGGAAAACGTTTCAACGTTATTCATTACTTTTCCTAACTCAGATACTCAATCATAATCACGTTCGTTCAATCCATGTACTTTTTCATCCAAGTCATTGAGGAGTCTACCGACAGACTTTGTATTTGCCGCATGTAATAATAAAACATCAGCACCAGTGTTGCCATTATATCGATGGACTGTGCTACACTGAGCACATTAAGTAATCCTAGGCCTAATACTATAAAGCCTGTAAAGATGGCAGCATAATGCCATGGAACTTTCCTTATTGGCAGGCACTAAGATTTTCCTTTTTTAGTGGCTTGAAACACGCAGAGTTTATCCTTCGAGTCGCACAAGGTCTCCGCGACGAATTGTTCCACCCTGCTGAACTGATGCATAGACTCCGGCATTCACCTGGTTATACCTTGCGATCGTGCGCAAGATACCTAAATCTTTGGGAAGGTCCCCCTGCGGCAGTGTCGTCATCACACACCTCGTGACCCGCAGCACAATATCCTCGCCGATCATTATCTTCTTGCCCATCCATAAATTCTCGATAAAGTCCTTCTCTCCAGATGCAGACTCTATCACTATGTTTGGCCTAAACCGTCGAATCTCGAAGCGCCCTTCAGGATAGAGTTCTCGTAGACGGTTGATTGTAGAGGTCGTCAAGAGATGAATTACAGCAAGATCGAAGAAGGTTTGGGAAGGCATGGTTTCGTCGGTGACCTTCTCTCTTTGTGCTAGGCCATCTATATCCGGCCAGTACTCCTCGTAGCTTGGCCTCTCCAAACTAGCCCTCATGAGCCTAACATCTTGATTAAGAACCTTTGACAAAGTGTAATCAATATTATCCTGATCGGAGAAAATGTGGGTGCCATCTGGGAAGGTAATCCTGACTGGTGGAATGTTCTCGACGACTTGTAGTGGGTCTATAAAGACAGAACGAAAGTCGAAGAGCTTTCCCCATTTCTTAGGGTTCTTGGCACTAGCCACCTTGCCAGTTTTCTGGTCGATTAGTGTG
>CAKOFP010000087.1 GCA_933226995.1 Candidatus Nitrosopolaris rasttigaisensis
AGACAACCAGATAAGAACTTTTTTCTTATCACCGGGTGGTTTCTCTGGCTGACGTGAGTAACCCGCTTAACTAGCTCATTTGATAATGTGCTTATGTAATTCTGCTGCTAAATTGATCACTATTGGATAATGTATCCTACCCGGGATGAAGCCCACATCCGATTAACATACTCTTGGATGAATGCCTTTTCTTTCGGTTGACTCAACATCCTAATAACAGTCTGATCGTTTTTTTCTCAACCATGCAGTTTTTGTTGTGGAATTTGTGAGGTACCATCTGCTTTGCCGCCATAATGTGGTCCTAGTGCCCAAAAATCTATGCCAATATTACTACTCACTAAAGGATAATCATAATTCTACCTTAGAATATGAAGTTTAATATGTCATTTTTTCTCCTATCCTGCTCTCCGAGGATGGTCAATTATTAATTTTCGGTACCGTCAAATTAAAACTCAACAGGCCTCATTCAGACGCTTATAGAAAACAAATGATTCAATATCACAACGATTTTCCTAGTAGGCGTAGTCAATATTGCGTAAAGGACAATCATCTGAATGCACATGGGAAGATCCTCTAGCTGTTATGTTTCCAGTATATTCGCCAGCTACTTCTAAGACATCATTAGAATCCGATATTTCTCTGAGCATCTCCAAGGTTAATTTCTGATTTGTTACAAAAAGCGTTCCATTCTCGTAGATTGCAGGAACCATTCCCGTTCTCTCAAAAATATATTTTTTTGCCCCTTCAGGATTTACGCCCGGTTTTGTGAACACTTCAACCATATATATCGGTGGAATGTTGGGATTTTTTTGCAAACGCCTCAGCAAATCGTGAATTAAAGATGGATCTGATTTTGGAAAAGAAGTGTGGTATAATGTCTGTAGCCCCGCAAATACTCTCTTAATTTCTCTAATTTCTTGAGATTCAGACATAGTTATCACCTTGTAGATCAAGAAGGAATTCTTGAGTCATAATGGACTGTGTAACATCCTCCCCCACTCATATACAGAAATACCTCCTTAATAAATTTCATATTAAAACTATCACTTATTGACCTATTCTTCATATGTTACTCGTCATAGGCATAGCTACTAGGATAAGGCTAAAACAAGGCTTGCCATCATTAAGTTTTTCTTGCAAAAAATCAGTACCCCTTCATTACTGGGGCTTTGTTCCGGAAGCTGGAATAGAAATAATTCTAACAACTACTTCGAATATGAACCAAGTAATACAACGAATAGGAAGAGTAGTTAGAAAATACGCAACGAAAAGAGAGAGATTATACATTATTTCGCTTATTTTTGTCTTTGATATCTTCCATTAGTCCATTAAATTGCGGTAACCTTCATACCAGCCATATACTTGCAAGTCAATACCAAATTTATGACCCTCGCTATAATCACAACGATTCTGGTATCGGAGCTGCATTAACTGCAATGATATTTGGCCATTACACCATAACTTATTTATTGTTAGGTATACGCTGATCTATAAATGAATCAAAATAACGCATTAGTCATTGTTACTCTAATTGTAGTAGCAACGCTTACAGCAGCAACACCTATGTCGTATGTTAATCCAGTAAATGCCATACAGAATTCAAAAGTCATGGTACATGCTGGAGGTGGAAACAATACTTCGCCCTTAACTGCATTTGTGCCACAGCAAGTTCAAATTAATATAGGCCAAAGTGTAACATGGGATAATCCATCAACAGTAGGAGAACCACATACTGTTACGTTTGTACTAGATAACAAAACTGCAACAGATATTGTTTCACCTTTTGCTGTTCCAAGCTCTACCCAATTTTCATCTATCCCTCCTGGCTCAAATAATGAGCCAGTTAAAGCACCAGGCCCGAGTAATGTTGTAATAGCACTGAACGCTAGGTCTTATATTCCAACAGTAATTGATTCACAAGGAAATGTGAAACACTTGCCACCACCAAATGCAGAATACAGTATGATTGGTAGCGAAAAATATGTTAATTCTGGCTGGTTAATTCCAAAAGGACAACAGTTCCTTCCAGGATCTTCAAATGCATTTACGGTTACATTTCAGAAGACAGGCACATTCAATTACTTTTGCGAGGTACATCCCTGGATGCGTGGTTCAGTCGTAGTAAAGTAGAATTCTGATCAATTCATCCTTACTTTCTTTGCGGCACACGGTAGGTTTAAGATCATTAAAGGTACTCGAAAGATTTGCTTTTAATTAGTTTAGTAAATTATGTTTTTGATTACCCAAATCTAAACTCAACCTTAAGGTCTCGTTTAATTTAGAACGGATATCAGAGTGATGTGACTATATGTGGACCTTTTCGTCGAATTCTCTCTGTTCATCTTCTTTTTCAATTATTTCTATCAGCTCAATCTCTTTATCATTTAGTTCAGTCTGCTGTGTTGTACTTGAATTATCATAGCGCTTCTTTTGTTCCTTGCGATTAGTCTCTAGGCACTCGCTTAATGTTTCTATTAGCTTATCGTATAGTTCATCTGAGATGAATAATTTATCAATTCCAAAATTCTTGTATCGAAATTCAGGGTCACGGTCTCTGTATCTACTAGGCGGAAGCGTCGAAAGGCTCTTATCAGCTTTTACCTCAAATTCAAACTTTGGTTTACAGTCTGTCGTAAGAATTGGTTTATGTTCTACATGACTAAATAAAGGCCAGAATACGTTATCAC
>CAKOFP010000088.1 GCA_933226995.1 Candidatus Nitrosopolaris rasttigaisensis
CACCAATACTGATCATGTTGTTGTTTTTGTTAATTTTGTAAATGTCACCTCAAGACTCGATTAAAGGACTGGAGCGAATAATATCCACGATAATGATAGATTAGATGAAAGACTAGATAAATCAAATACCTTAAAGAAAGAGAGAAAAAATTAAACTGTGATTGAAAAATTGTGGGCAATGCAAGAAATTTGTTACTTACTCGCCGGCTCAGTAACCATTCTACGGAAATCATAGATTTACAGTCTAGTATATTAATTATTAGACCTCTAGATAGACAGTCCCATTTTCTATACTAACCTTGAATGACTCTTCTGGGTTTAGTTTGGCAGGAAACCACAATAGGTTGCCGGTGGTTACATCCCATTTTGCACCATGCCAAGGGCACGTCAATTCCTTGCCATTAAGCTCCCCCTCATGAAGCTCAGCTCCTGCATGATTGCAAGTATCACCCATTGCATAATAATTTCCCCCTACATTCGCAACTAGAACTTCCTTTCCACCTGCAGTTACATGTGCTAACTTTCCTTCTGGAATATCAGAAGTTTTTCCTACAACAACCTTAGCCATGGAACTACACCGAAATTGCCATATTTAAAATCTCATCATATTTGGAAGAGTCGAACTGAATTCCTTCATGATAGTAGCTTGTCCGATGGTCCAGAAATTATCGTTTACTAAGTGTTGAAGAATCTTAGCATAACCCCATTCCGCACTTGTTGTTGAAATGACTCGACTTGCTGGTTCTCAAAGATAATGATTGATTATACAATGACAACATCCAGGAATTGTCGTGTAGCACTTCAGCTCAAAAAACCGTATTGTTTGTATATTATAACTGCCCTAAGTCGATTATTTCTAGCACTCGGTCCAAACATGGGGAATAGGTTGTGATTAAGCCCCATTCTTAGTACTTATCAGCAAGCACATTAGTGCTTTTTGAACGTGCAATCTGTTTTCGGCCTCTTCCCATACAACCGAAGCATTCCCATCAATAACGTCTGAGGTTACTTCTCGACCTCGTGTGGCTGGCAGACAATGCATGAAAATGGCATCCTTTTTCGCCAACTTCATCAGTTCAGAGTTTACCTGGTATCTTGGAAGAAAGGCCTTGTTACGAGTGATTTTTTCTCCATCTCTACCTATTGAAATAAAAGTATCAGTCACTACTACATCAGCATTTCTAGCGGCAGCAACTGGATCGTCGGTAATACTTATTTCCGATCCTGTCTGTTGTCCTTCTCTTTTTCCCAACATTATCACCCGGTGTAATGGTTCATACCCAGGAGGACAGGCTACCGCTATATTCATTCCCGTTTTTGCACAACCCAACACCAAATCATTGCAAACGTTATTACCATCACCTATCCATGTAATATTCAATCCCTCTAGTTTTTTCTTCCGCTCCTGAATCGTCAACAAGTCCGCAAGTATCTGACATGGATGGAAAGTATCAGAAAGTCCATTTATAACCGGGACAGAAGCGTATGTGGCTAATCTTTGTATGTCCGCATGACAATATAGTCGCGCTACTATACAATCTAGATAAAGCGACAACGATCGTGCCGTATCTTCCATAGATTCTCCACGTGCTAATTGGATATCGTTAGTGCCGAGATATACTACACTGCCACCGAGTTGATACATTCCGGTTTCAAAACTTACGCGAGTCCTGGTGGATGGTTTTTGGAAAATCATGCCAAGAACTTTTCCTTTGAGTAATGAGTCTGATTTTCTACGCCTTGACTCTTTTTTCAAGCGGCTAGCTAATTTTAATATTGAGAAAATTTCTTCTGGGTTTACGTCCATGAGACTAAGAACGTCTTTTTTACTTAAGCAGGTCTTCAATGTCTTCATCGCTAAGATATACCACTTTCTCGTCGGCGTCCTTTCCTTGCTCTTCCTCTTCGCCGGGTTTCTTCTTTGAATCCTTCTCTTCCCTTCTTTGATCTTTACTTTTCACGTGCCTATCTTGTATCATCTCGTCCTTCTCAGCCGTCATTTTGGTATTGGGTTCTTCGACTATTCTTGGTTCTTTGTCGTTCTTCCTTCTACCAAAAAGCCTGCTAAAACGACTCTTCTTTTTCTCTATCTCTTCGTGAGTATGCGTAAGATCGATGTCTTGGCTTCCCTTTACAAAATAAGGTGTTTCAGACACCTGTGTCTTGTCTTTTAATAGCGTAGATTCAGATTCAACCTCTAACGCAGGTTTTGTGTTGTTCTCCTGTTCTGCCATAGGTATTACTGATTCCTGGAGAGTTGATGGTGAGGATTTTGCTTTTTCTTCCTTTGCTGGGGTTGTGGAATAGTCAACGGCATCACTACCTTCATTTGCTCCATTTGTCCTAACCATAGGTTTTCGTATTTCGTCAGCTGACTTGACAGATAGGCCGCTAGACAGAGGTTCCACCAGAGGCTCAGAGGTTCGTTCTAGTCTCAATACCGGATTGTCTATACTAATTGTCTGCGCGCTGCCGAATAGTGATTGAAGGAATTTACCAATGTCAAATGGTATTATATCATCATATCCCTGCCCAACTCCAAGGTAAACAATTGGTTTGGAAGTAGTATAAACTATTGAAATTGCAGAACCACCCTTGGCATCTGCATCAGTTTTGGTTAATACAGCGCCATCAAATTTAGTATATTCAAAAAACTCCCTAGCTTGATTTATCGTATCATTCCCAGCTAATGAATCACCGACAAATAATTTTAAATCTGGCTTTACTACTTTGACGATCTTACCAATTTCGTCCATCAGATTCTTGGCGGTCTGCATTCTTCCTGCTGTGTCGATTAGCACAGCGTCGATGTGATGCTTCTTACTATAATCAACTGCGTCCCTACCTACCGCAGAAGGATCGGCTCCGTATCGTTGGGCAATTACCTTTAACGCTAATTTCTCGGCATGCTGTGTTAGTTGCTCGATAGCCCCGGCACGATGGGTATCGGCAGCTGCCAACACCACAGAAATGCCATTTTTGCGAAGCAGATTGGCTATCTTTGCGACTGTCGTGGTCTTACCAGTTCCGTTGATTCCAAGAAATACGATAATGAATGGCCCGCCTTTCAATTCCCTCTTTACTTTAATTTTGTCAATTAGATCTACTTTCTCTGTTTTCGCAAACATTTCTGCGATAACAATTTGGAATTTTGATCTGATGAATTCCTCTTTAATCTGATCTTTTTCCAGTTTTAATCCAAGTAATTCTTTTTTTAATTTTGCAGAGAGATCGTCGATTACTTCTTGTGCAACATCACCCTCCAACAATCCAAGTTGCAGATCAAATAAGATATTATCAAGATCTTTTTCGGAGAGCTCTCTTTGGCCTATACTCTTAGTGGCACTTGAAAATGCCTTCCTGAGCTGATCGAACATATGCTTATCTGGCCAACCTAGACTTAGTGAGAAGGCTGGCGGCTGTCTCTGTTGTCATTATCATGAGTTTGTTTTCTAGGGTTTGATAGAGATGATGCAGCGGTGCCTTGCCCTTGCTGTAACATTTGGTTAATCTGGGCCTGAATTTGCTCCATGCGCACAGCAATTTGCTGTTTCTGGCTTAGAAGCTGCCTCAACGCAAGTTCAAATTCTTTAATTTTGGCTTCCACATAGTTGATGGCATCTTCCCTAGTTTTTTCTACAGTCACTCCAGCCCCCACATTTATCAATAACTTCTTTATAGGAGGGACCATTGTTTTTATATAAACACCTATTCCAACTGGTGTTAATGCTTCAACTACGTTTTCATCCACAATATTTTGGATTGCAGTTGAAGCAAGACGAGCCTCTCCTACTAACCTTGTAACTGTCGCTTCGCGATTGATAATATCATTCATATAGGCCTCAAGAATTCTAGACTGTTCCACCATTTCATTTATTTTCTGCTCCATTCCAGCCTGTTGGCGATTGATTTCGCTGCTCATCTAAGTTCAATTTCCACAGCTATCTTATAATTGTGACTAGAAATTAGCCCTATAAATACAATCAGGACTGCTAACGAGCGGTCAGTATTTTTTAAGATAATGCGTCTTCCGTCATATATTGCGACAGATGGATAAACACCTAATTTCCTGCCCAATTTATCCTTCTGAAATTCTCGCTAGACCTTTTTGATTTAACACTTTATTCAACAATGTCAAATCATATATTCCAACAAGATTTGGTGGCTTTTTCAAAAAACCAATCTCAAATGCGTCGTTCGCTGATTTAAAAAAAGATTGTTTTAATGGGTCGTAAGTAAAGTCTATTCTTGATTGCGCTTGCTGTAACTCTTCAATCGCTATAGTATGTCCTGTGAGTTTTTTGAGTTCAGTGTTGAATGCTTGCATCGCTTCCGCCTTATGATGATTGATCCAGTTCGTTTCATCGACATGTACAGCCAACAATTTCATTATAATACCAGGATTATCACGTAGATAATCGGTTCTAGATATTATGAGAGCAGTTACAAATTTTCCTCCTGGCCACAAGATTCGTTCATCGACGAAGATTCTTGCATTGGTTTCTTTTACCAGTTTTGCACCCCATGGTTCGGGAACCCACGCTCCATCGATTTGTTTCTTTAACATTAATGTGAATATATCTGAACTTTTTGCAGATATTACCTGTACGTTGCCTCCATTCTCTTTGGTTTTGTAGCCATTTTCAAGCAAATATTTTCTAAGGGCCACGTCCTGTGTATTGCCCAACTGTGGCGATGCAAATTTTCTGTTCGCGAAATCCTTTGTTGACTGGATTCCCGAATCATTCCTAACAACAAAAACACTGCCTCCGCTGGATGCTCCAGAAATTATCTTTAGCGCTTTTCCGTTGGATACTATGTAGCCATTGATTGTTGGATTAGGCCCTACGTATGCAACGTCAATTTGGTTTGCAAATAAAGCCTCAATTAATGATGGACCTGAATCAAAAATTTGTGGCTTGATGACGATATTTCCGCCCAATGCCTTTTGAAAATCTCCATTTCCCAATCCTATAACACCTTGAGCATGATTCAAAATTGGAAAATAGCCGATTCTCAAGATATTAGACGATGCGCCAGTGCTGTTGTTGTTATAGCTGATAGTCAAGACGGGATTACCATAGAGTAATGAACTGGCAATTACCCCGGCAATTATGGCTGCAGATATTACCAGTTTTATTTTAGCAGTCATTCGATTCGCCAATAAACATTATTCAAGGTTGAATATTACGGCTTTTAAATGCGCATACCTTGAACAGTATATGCCGAAATTTAGCGCATCTGTATGAGAAGGTAAGGTGCTATTTCGACTCTATAGTACACCAAATGTATACAAACTGTCTATCAAAATCTCAATCTGTAGATAGAGAAGGAAACAGGTTTCTCTTCTACTGCACGTCCAACTTTGTGATACTATTGATTATGCCAGAATGATCTGCATCAATTTCAGTAGTTACATAAAGAAGGTGGTTGTCTCCCAGAGGCATCGTAATCCGTTTAATCTTTTCGTATTCTGCTAATACATATTTTCCTTTCCCAATCTTTGGAGCAAGTTCGCTGCGTGTTTTCCATGCTTTAACTGCAAGATCTAGTGATTTCTTGCTTTCGTCTGGACTTAGCAAATTCCTTACACCTTCACGGTGGTCAGAGTGCATAATTTTGCCATTTTGATCACATATTGTAACTAATCTAATCTTTGGATCGCTCTTCATTATACTTTCATGGATGCGCTTGTAATCCATA
>CAKOFP010000089.1 GCA_933226995.1 Candidatus Nitrosopolaris rasttigaisensis
CTGCACCGAGGGTATCATTACCGGAGACTATATCACACAAAGGATCAAAATAGATTATGGAGAGGCTACTATAATACCGCGTCGTGGTAAATTTAAAGAACCGCTAACATTAGAATTGCAAAGTTTTCTCGACGTTGTCGCCGGAAAAATCAAAGAACCTGTAGTAACTCCTGAAGACGCAAGGAATGTTACTAAGGTAGCAGAAGCAGCACTTTTGTCGAGCAATACCGGCTCGCCTATCTATATGGATCTGAAATAGAAATGAGAAAAGCCATGCTCGATATCTTGGCGTGTCCTATCGACAAGCATTATCCGTTGGAATTATTTGAGTTAAATACCCGGCTCGAAGAAGGTTCGGGTAATGACACGGCCATAATTGAGGGTATTTTATTTTGCGGCAAATGTCTTCGTTTCTATCCTATTGTGGACGAAATCCCAGTAATGTTGCCTGACGAATTGCGCGAAAGGCAATCGGAAATCGATTTTTTAGAGAAGTGGAGAAACAAGATCCCTGACAAAGTTATAAAGTCCGGCAATCCTTGGCATCTGTAGAGGCATTCTTGAATGAGCCAAAATAATTCCACGTCAACAATAACGAATTACATCTCTAAATCTGCAAAAATTGGCCAGAACGTCAAGATCTGGCATTTTGCATATGTAGGGGACGATACTGAAATAGGAGACAACGTGATGATCGGTTCGCTATCACATGTTGACTATAAAGTAAAAATAGGTGAAAATACTCGAATTGAAGGATCTGTCTATATTCCGCCTCTAACAACAATCGGCAAGAATGTCTTCATCGGACCTGGGGCAACTTTCACAAACGATCCTTATCCTATGAGTCCTAAAATGAGCGGGGTCATAGTCGAAGAAGGAGCAATCATAGGAAGCAGAGCAGTTATAAGGCCTGGGGTAAAGGTGGGAGAAGGTAGCGTCGTAGCGATGGGGGCAGTGGTGACAAAAGATGTGCCACCAAGAATGGTTGTGATGGGGCACCCTGCAAGGGTGAAGTATTCCCGAGCAGAATACGACAAGAAAAAAGCCGAGTGGCTAGCATCGAGTTAAACATTTCTCGTCATAATCAAGTTCCTTAGTTTCTAAACCAGGACGATTTAATATCTAACCTATGGTTTCACAAATAGGATTTGCCTTCATCATAATAAAATCTGGATTCTGTTTATTCTTTGTCATAATTCTAGCGAAATCTAATTTAGAGCACGCTACCACAATCCTTGTCTTTTCGGTTGGATATAGATCGAATACCGACCACGGCTGGCGTTCCACATCTCCTATGTAATCCTTCAGTTTAGATTCAAGAGACGATAAAAGTTCAATCTTATCTCCACGCATCTCATAGGGATCTAGCGTCCACGCGATAGCTACTTTGGTCCTGCTAGCCTTTAGATCCCGTTTCTTCAACAAATCTCGGATCTCGTCTATTAAATGCTTAATGTAACCTTCAGTCCCCTTTATGCTCCCATTAACCAGATACATCAAGGGTCCTGCTCCTCCAAGTGAGGAGCCGATGGCCCGCAGATCATAAAGGCCGTTGGCAATATCGTCTATGTAGAGGTCGCTGAACGCTCGAATTATCGGCTCGCTCTTGATATTGGTATCTTTGACGTTTTTGCAGATCTCTAATACGCTTGCCATTTGTGCATAATGCCCCAAGATGCGTATTGAATGCATAAATTCCGCGGAAATAATATCGATGTAATTTAACCGACCCTTAATGTCTGGGTCGTATAACATCTTGGAAATTTCAGCATCTTGCTTGGAGTTCAAAGACCCAACAATGATTTCAGGAGATGAAATGAGCTCTTGGCTGATTGGCATGTAATAATAGAAAATATCTTTTCCCACACTCATTCCAGTAATATGTTCAATCAAGGCCATGTTTTCGTTATTCCCTCCGATTCCTGTAGGTAGAGTGTAAATCACAGAGGTGCCCTTTCTGATTGCCTTGGTCGCGTCTCTGAATTTAGATGTGACATCACTTTTCACTTCTTGTCCCACTTTTCGAATCTTTGGTGCAAAAAAAATGTAGGATGCCTCACTGACTGCGACGTCCACGGGCTCAAGTGCGAGCAGAGGTTCGTCTTCTATAAGCGAGCTTACATCCGGGTAGGTTCTGGCTATATCAGGCTTTAACGAAATAGCCATTCGGGCTGCCTCATCTATCAATGAAACCTTGAAACCTTTAACGGCTATTGAAGAGGCAATGCGGTATCCTTCTGTGCTTAGTCCATAAACGGCTGTCGTTATTTGTGATGTGTTCCCAGTCACTTCGTTGCAAAACCCTCCGTTGATATTATAAATGGAATTTTTTCTCTCTCCAGAGCTATCTAAAGGGCGGTTAAAGAAAAGTTTTTTCCATCCCATCCCACTAAGTCTTGTTATCATTGAGAATTTGGTTCGACATTTTGACGCCCAAGCAAGTGATGTTTTTTGGTCCCGCAGTAGCTTTGCTTCGTAAATCCGATCACGAATTACTCTGTACGTCCAGACATTATAGAGAGGCCGTACAACTAGCCAACGTCAAAAACCTCAAACTCAAAATTGTTGGCAGACATGGCGGCGCAGCAAGATACCAAAAGCTGCGAGAAAGTGCATCTAGGATTTTTGAACTCGCCGGTTTGATAAATAAATTTGAACCTGATTTCGCGATCACATTCTCATCTCCTGAAGCATCACGCGTGGCCTATGGACTTGGAATTAGACATATTGGATTTAACGATTCTCCACATGCAGAAGCGGTCTCGAAGCTCACTATCCCACTCACCGATCATCTTTTCAGTCCATGGGTAATCCCCATTTCTGCGTGGCTTCCGTTCGGTATTTCAAAGACAAAGATAACACAGTACAGAGCTCTGGATCCTGTTGCATGGCTCAAGCGGGATCCGTCGCCATCGTCAACTGCACCTCCTGCAAGCTTACGAGAATTGAACCTTGACCCCCGGAAAAAAATTGTTTTGATTAGGCTAGAAGAAACAAAAGCGTCATACATTGCAGACAAGATGTTGGAAGACCGCATTTCTATGGTGGATGCCGTAGTAAATAACTTACATAATTCAATTAATATCGTTATTCTATGTAGATATGAAGAACAAATACGTCAGTTAATGGAGAGGTATGAAGCAAGGGCCTTCATACTTAGAAACGTTGTTGACGGAATTCCTCTGATAGCTTCATCAGACGTATTCATAGGGGCAGGAGGAACAATGACTTCCGAGGCCTCCCTTCTTGGAACGCCTACTATTTCCATCTCGCCAATTCGATTTTATGTAGAGAAATATCTCGTGTCCTCAGGGCTAGTGAAGAGGGCATCAAATTCGATCGAACTAGTAAGATTGACTAACTGGATGCTAAAGGATAGGAATTATAAGAAAAAACAGAGAAGACTGGCGGCATGCATTTTCGATAAAATGGAAGATCCAATAGACAAAATGCTCTCGTATCTGAATATAAGCACGCAACATTCTAAAGATGGTAATATATAGGGAAAAATACGCCCGGAAGCCCGGTAGAGGACTGGCAGTTCTGCCGAATGTAGTGGCCAAGCATAGAGGCCTTTGGAGCCTTTGACCCCAGTTCGAATCTGGGCCGGGCTATTCTTGTGTATAACTTTTTTTGATAACTTCAAAGAAGCCACGCAGTTATGGCGACCGAATTGATGATCCATCCCCTGAAAATCATTTCTACCTGTCAGAAAAGGCATCACTATGGAAATATCCAGCGGACAACTCTGCAGTTGCTACCATCCTGCCGTGATGCTCCAAAAATCTAATAATATCTTCAGGCCTTTTTTGAACAATTATTCACCATTCTCGTGAGATTTTTGAGTGCTTCGTCCACAAGTCTCTTGCGTTTTGCAATTCGATTCGAATAGGCCGACAATCTTCTTCTCGAAAGCTTTACCATATCCTGCCTTTGCATTGGATTTGGAGAACCTAAAGATTGTCGCGAACTGATTGATTTTTGTGGAGTGGTTTCTTTTATGTCCTTCAGCACTTCTTCTGCCGATAAATCAGATCCCAAGCTTTCAAGCACTTCCCTGATGTCTTCCTCTCGAAGCATTCGGAGGGGTTGTCTATTATTGCTTATCGCTTTTTGCACCAGTGCCCCCATCACTTTATGAGCGGTTCGGAAAGATATCCCATTTTTGATAGTCAATAGTTCTGCGATATCGAATGAGATAGCATAGCTGTTACTGGATGCACGCTGCATCATTTCCTTGTTTATGACCAGCGATCTCACAACATAATTCATGATTTTCAGTGCCTGAGTCGTCGTAGTAGAGGCTTGCCATAATGATGTTTTTATCTCCTGCAAATCCCTGCTATATCCCGATGGAATAGCCTTGATTATGGTGATCATTGCAAGCAAATTACCGGACACTGTTCCTGCCTTTGCTCTTAGTAGTTCGAGAGGATCAGGATTTTTTTTGTGAGGCATTGCACTGGATGATGAGCTATGTTCATCTAAAATATCCAGATAACCGAACTCATCGGTCGACCATATTATAAAATCTTCTGTCATTCTGCTTAATGTTAGCATTATAATGGTGAGCTCCATTGTATATTCGATAATTGTATCACGCGAACTAGTAGCGTCGATGGAATTTCTTACGATCCCCTTAAATCCAAGCAATCTGGCAGTCTGATGCCTGTCAAGTTTTAACCTAGACCCTCCTATAGCACCGGCACCGAGCGGAGATTGATTAACCCGTACGTAGGTAATGTAGAGCCTGTCCATATCCCTAAAGAGAGAATCTGCATATGATAATGCGAAGTGCGAAAAGGTACCTATTTGTGCCTGTCGTAGATGGGTATACATCGGCATAATAGTGTCAATATTTTCCTCTGCTTTTTTAAGGAGTGAAGTAATTAGAGTAATTATCTTCACGCATATTTCATTTATGTCATCTCTGACCTTCATACGAATATCTAATATAACCTGATCATTCCTTGAGCGACCAATCTGTATTTTCCCTCCAATGTCGACGCCGGTTTGTTGTATGATACGAGTTTCGATAGACTCGTGGATATCTTCGACATCTCCAGTAGTTAGCAGCGCCGGTTTGTGCCTGATTTGTTCCAATGCCACCAAAATTTTTTGTGTTTCATCCAAAGTCAAAATTCCGATATCATGTAGCATTATGACATGCGCTTCACTTCCCAGTATGTCATAATACAATATTTGCTGATCGTCATTCATGGAAGACAGAAAATTTAACATATCTTTGTCAAGATTGCCCTTCGGCCTTGAACGATACACACATTGTCAACATCGACGGTTTATTTTAATATTATAATAGTTAAAGCAGAATTATGTTACTGGTTATTGGTAACGCGCAATAGGTAGTAGACAACGTCGAGAAGTTTGAAATACAAAATAGGCAGTTCGTACGGGTCGACTATTTTGCTATGCAATAGTTATATATGGATCACGAGGAATTAATGGTAATGAGCCAAGATATTCAGCTGACGCGTAGGCAAATATTCGATGAATTAACCAAGATAGTGGACCCTGAGATAGGCGTCTCTATTATGGAATTGGAGTTGGTCGACAAGGTTGATATCAATAAAGGCAACATAGATATAGATCTGCATTTGACAAGTCCTTTCTGTCCAGCCGTATTTGGTTTCAAGATAGCACAGGACGTCCGGGATAACGTGTACAGGTTGCCTGGTATTGAAGAGGTCAAAGTAAATGTCAGCAACCACTTTATGGCGGATGCAATAAACAAACAAGTAAATGAAAGTAAGCCTCCAGCAAAAGCCTAGAACCTACTGCATTCTAAGTTAGGTTGTTTGGTTGCCGTGGCTGTGATGTTTCAGCTCTGCGATTTTCTTATTATGTTTTGAAAAGCTCATCATATGACCCCTCAGAAGTTGTATACCTAAAGCAGGGTCTACTCCTTTTGGGCATACGCTGCTGCAGGACCCAGCGAAATGGCATCTCCATATTCCATGTTTGTCATCAATAGTCTTCATATCTTCACGTGATCCAGTATCTCTGGTATCTGCCGAATATCTATAAGCTTGTGCCAACGCTTGCGGCCCTGGGAATTTCGTGTCGGTCGCCACCGTGGGGCAAGCTGAATAACATAAGCCACATTTGATGCAATACGAGGACTGCAGATATTCGTCTACCTCTCGTGGACTCTGTATGAATTCTGACAATTCCTTACGATCTCGAAGATCTGCGTTCTGATTTATTATATAGGGCCTTACACTCTTGTGATGGCTAAAAAATTGGTGAAAGTCGGTTACTAGGTCTCGTATAAGTGGGAAGTTTGTCAAGGGCTCACAGCTGATTACCCCGGATTCCAACTCTGATACGTTTGTATAGCATGCAAGTCGAGGTATTCCATTAATTTTCATTCCGCAAGAGCCGCATGATGCCATTCTGCAGGAGTACCTGATGCCTATACTCGTGTCCTTGTAAGACTTTGCATATAAAAGAGCATCGAGTACTGTTGTCCAACGCTGAATGGGCACGTCAAAAGTATCATAGTGAGCGGAATCTCCAATAGCTTTGTTCGCTCTATATACTCTCAGCACTATACTACTGCGGGCTCTCAATGACTTCTTACTTCTCTCGAGCTTGCTACCTGTTCTTAACATAGATATTTTTTTTATAATGCCACTCATTTCATACTACTCCTAGTCCGCTAGCGATAATTATCGTTCTAGTACCGAACGCAATTATGGCTATCATTGCAGCAATCGTAGATATCGTTACACCATTTTCCCATTTCCTGTTCTGTCGTAATTCTAGCAATATAATTCGTAGGCCATTGAAGCCATGGATAGCGAGGAGCACAAGTATCGATTCTAGTAGAATCACGTATGGCATGTTATGGTAATTTGCGATTACGTTTGAATACTGCAGGCTCATATGAAATGGCATTATCAAACGCATTAGAATATGAACTGCGACTACGAATAACGCAGCTAGTCCTGTGATGTAATGTATCCTCATTATTTGTCTTTCGCGCAGCATTGTTCCATCACATTATATTCTGATTTTACCTTTAATCTCCGCCGAAGAGCACGTTACCGCCATAGAACATTGCTACCGCTGCCAGGATAAGTGCAATCCATATTCCGGATTTCTGCCGGTAATTCAGTGAGAGAGCGTCATAAGGATAGTCAGGTCTTCCAGGTCGTCCGAGCCCCCTTCCGGCTTCCGTAAATATCAATCTAATGCCATTTGTAGAATGATAAGTACTTGTCCCGATAACAAGAATCAGAAAGAGATGTCCCCAAGGCGTTTCTGTAAACTGTAACATCGCGTTCCAAGCGCCTGCACCGCCGGTAAGTGAGCTTGTCTCGTATATATGCCCAATGAAGTATATTAAGAGAAATAGGCCCGTTAATCGCTGTAACCAGTAAGACACACGCTCCCAGCCGTACCTCGACGGATTAAGCCAACCTTTTAAACCTTCACGGTTGTTTCGGTCTTCCTCAGCTGTCTTGAAAAGTCCCCTTCGGTTTGATGTGCGCATTAATATTTTCTCTCCGTAGGGGCATAACGGGTAATAGTGACTGGATGCCAGGCGAGTTTTGGCTGCATGCCATAATATGCCAGGGTGTGTTTCAGGAAGTTCACATCATCCCTCCTAGGATAATCAGTCCGTGCGTGTGCTCCCCTTGATTCTTGTCTACTCAAAGCCCCCATTAGCACTATATCTGCTATCCTTAACATAGAATCTATCTCCATCACATTTATAAAATTAGTGTTGTATTCTTTTGCTTTGTCGTCTACATGCTTCCACGACGAGCTCTTCAGTGCCATTACTTTTCTTAAACCTTCTTGCAAACCTTCTTCATCCCTGAAGACATGGGCCTTTGCATCCATAATATCGGTCAGATCTCTTCTAAGCTGATATGGATTCACTTCCCCGCTTCCTCTGAAAATACCATCATAAATTCTCTTTTCTTCTTCCAGGACCTGCTGTGGAGATACTGCTACAGAGGCTGCTTTGCTGCTAGATGCGTATCGCGCAGCGTTTTCACCAGTAATTCGACCCCAAACAAGACACTCTGAAGTTGAGTTTGCACCAAGCCGGTTTGCTCCGTGAACACTATTACAAGCCGCCTCCCCTGCAGCCCACAATCCTCTCATCTCAGAAGCCCCTTCGATGTTAGTGTGAATTCCGCCCATCATATAATGGCAAACTGGTGTGATCTCAATTGGATCATCAATTACGTCGACGCCAGAGAATTTAATTCCAATATCCCTAATTCCTGCCAGTCGTTCTTTTATACGGTCAGCCCCTAGGTGGGTAAGATCAAGTTTCAAGCAGTCCGCACCTGATTCATGCTTAAAGCCTCTGCCTTGCTGAATCTCCCGGATCATAGCACGAGAAACGATATCTCTAGACGCCAGTTCAAGTTTTTCTGGTGCATACTTTTTCATAAAACGCTCGCCTTCAGAATTGACAAGATATCCACCTTCGCCTCGCGCGCCTTCTGTAATTAGTATACCAGAAGGTAAAATCCCAGTTGGATGGAACTGTACGAATTCCATGTCCTTAAGGCCTATTCCTGCACGGTAAGCCATATCCAAACCATCAGGCGTAGACGAATATGCATAAGTTGAGAAACTGTATATCCTGCCTGCTCCCCCCGTGCAAATTATGCCGGCAGGAGCCAATAGTTTAAAAAAGTTCCCAGTCTTCATTTCAATAGCAGTGACTCCCTGGAAACTATTTTCATCACTCAGAATGGAGGTGCAAAACCATTCATTATAAAAACGGATGTTGTCAAATCTAAGCGATGTGTCATAGAGCGTTTGCATCTCGTAAAATCCTACCTTGTCTTGAGCATAAGTTGCTCTGGGGAATGAATAACCGCCGAAATTGCGCTGGTCGATTCTCCCATCATTTCTCCTAGACCACGGCATTCCCCAATGGTCTAGTTGATAAATTTCGTAAGGCGTATCATGGACCAGTCGTTCAGCAACGTCCTGATCGGCGAGAAAGTCACTGCCCTTAATAGTGTCGTATATGTGAGATTCTTGATTGTCTCCTTCTTCCTCGAAGAGAACAGCCGCAGTTCCACCTTCTGCAGACACAGAGTGAGATCGCATGACCTGGACCTTAGAGACCACTGCGATCTCCAATTTCTCATTTGTAGCGGCTGAAGAAATAGCCGCTCTCAACCCGGCTAGACCTGAGCCTATAATTAATACGTCCTGAGAGATAGAATCGACCAACTGTTCTTGCCAGCTGCTACGGGAGGTAAAGCATTCTCATAAATATCTTTGTGACCCAAAATAAGATAAAAGATGAATTCTCTAGGTTATACTCATTAATTCCTACTTGGCCCAATATGAGAAAATATTCGCAAGTCTTCAGAAGGGGCAATAAAAATTAGTTGAGAGGCTGGACAGACAAACACACACAAACTCCAACCTGGCCTGCATGGCGCATGGCGATTTTGTAGCGAACCGCCGACTTACGGTAATGAACAGCATGGAATCGAAAACTTATGATATGGAGTCAATTTATTTCAGAAAACCTCAATAAGATTCACTTGCCCTGATGGAACACCTTGCAGACGGCTTCCTGCAGATGATTCACATTTAATTTAGTTTCGGTACGGTCCTTCATGTCCTTTAGCGTTACAAGTCCATTTTCTATTTCCCCTTGGACAACGAGAACTATCAAAAGTGAGTTTTTGGTGTATGCGTCTTCTAGTTGCCTTCGAATAGACCTTCCTTGAATGTCATAATCGGTACAAACGCCGGATTTTCTAAGATCAGAGACTATTTCCAGAACATGTTTTCTAACACTAGGCGATGTGTGGGCAACGTAGACTATCGGAGTTTTTAGTGGCTCCAGAAGTCCATTTTTTTGCATCGCTAGCACTATTCTCTCGACTCCACCAGCCGCACCCGAGGCACCGACGTCCTTCCTACCGAAGGCGTCCGTCAAGATGTCATATCTCCCCCCACCGACCAGTGCACCAACATCCACAAGAGGATCGAGTGCTTCAAAGACTATTCCTGAATAGTAGTCTAGCCCTCGCACAACTCCCAAGTTGATCCTAGTGTCGTTTACTTTCCTTGACTTCAAAGAATCCATTAACTCTTCTAATTTTAGCCAGCTTATCAGGCCTTTTGTTTCAACATTTGACCTAACCTCTTCAAGTCTACCTTTGATCCTAGAGAGATCTAGTAAGCTGCGTAACAGAGTAGAGTCTATTGTGGTTGAGTATTCTTTGAAAACCTCTTCGAGGCCCTTCTTCGGAACTTTGTCCAGAGCTCTTAGCATTTCACGGATAATCTTTTGATCATAAACCCCGAGCACTCTTTGAATATATTGCTCAATCAACTGAAGATCATTTATCTCAATGATGACCTTCAATCCCAGCTTCTTGAGAAAGGTCGAAACAAATTCTATTACTTCTGCATCGGATTCCAAGCTAAAGGATCCATAAATCTCTATATCCCATTGGTGGAAATACCTATATCGCGCTGCCTGTGGCTCGTCGTATCTCCAAACGCCAGCAAATGCAGCAATTTTAACCGGCATTTTCAAATCCCGTCTCGAAGCAATAAAGCGTGTTAATCCAATAGTAAGGTCAAACCTTAAAGCAATATTTCGCCCCCCTTTGTCAGTAAAACTGTATATGTCGTTGGATATCGTAGGGCCGGCCTTTGCCTCAAGTGTGGCAAGCATTTCGACCGGAGAGGGCTCTATACTTTTAAAGTTGAATAATCTCGTGGTCTCAAAGAATTTCTCTTTGATGTAATTGATTCCAAGGAGCTCGTCCGATTCGAGGTCTCTCATCCCTCGTGGAAGCTCTAACTTCATACTCAAGAAAATTCGGCGTTGGCATTTAGATTTTGCGATCAATTATAAGGATATAAGGCAAAATTGGGCGATATGACAGGCTTTCGCTACTTAGATCACATGACTGACGTTATCGTTGAGGCGTATGGGAACACACTGGAAGATGCTTTTGCAAATTCTGCCCTGGGCCTCGTCAATACGATGTTCGAATTATCTGAAGTCATTCCTGATATGGAAGTCGGTATCTATGCCGAGGGACATGACCTCAAGAGTCTGCTTTACAACTGGCTAGAGAAGGTCATGCTAATAATGCTAATAGAAAATATCGTTGTTTCAGATTCAAAAGTTATCATATCTGAATGCAATGGTATGTATTCGATCAACGCAGTCGCAAAGGGAGAACATATCGACTTAGAGAAGCACCACTACAAAATAGAGATTAAAGCGATAACATATCACGAGATGGAAATCAAGCAAGATTGCAAAGATGTGACTATTCGCTTTTTGCTAGACCTTTGACATTGCAACGTCGCGCCTTCAAAAGTGACCAAATAGTCATACTCGGACAATGGATTCATGACAAAATCTTAAATAGCAAATTGCTGCTTTACTTTTTGTGCAATGAGTGAGGAAAAAAAAGGTACTAGTATACAGGCTCTAATGGAGCTTTCTGAGAAAAATTTTGATGAAATAGTGAGTGCAACCAAACCCGTGTTGGTGGATTTTTGGGCGACTTGGTGTGGGCCATGTCAATTCATGCTACCTATTTTTGATAGGTTAGCTAAAAAGTATGTCGACAAAGTAATGTTCGCAAGGTTGAATGTCGACGACAACCAAGGGGTTGCCATGAAATTTGACGTATACGCCATTCCTACATTTATTATTTTCATGAACGGCAAGGCAATAGATAGGGCTGTGGGGGCAGTCGGAGAAAAAGGCTTAGAGGGATTACTACAAAAATACCAGTAACCCCTCGCAAGTTGTATGGTTTTAGGCTAGTAAAGTCCCCGAGTCTATAAGAAACCGAAGGCCGGATCTTCGTTTCTTTTCAGCGATAAAATTTTGCCAAAAACATCTTCCTCTTCTGGGTTCAGTCGTACCTTAAAACGTTCTAAGAGCATCTTTGCCTCCTTGCTGTTAAGATCAGTATAAAAAACATCTCCTTCGTTAATTTGTCTTCCAATAACTGGCCCTCTAATGGAGACTGCAATCTGCATCCCCTTAGTTGCCTCTTCTATCGATTTGCCATTTTCCTGGACTTGATGTATTACGCCTATCTTCTTGCCTCCGTCGTTTATCACTCGCACTTTCTGTCTAAGCTTACCGACTAGAACTTCTGCTCCAAATACGGCTGGGTCGTTCCGTCTAAATATGAATCCCTTCAAAAATTGGAATTTACAAACCGGTGCTATTTCGTTAAACAAAATGGAATCTTCATGCTCTTTTTGGAACTTAATCCAGTCTGTATATGATCTCACTAAATTGTATATTATTCGATCATTAACGATCTTAACATTTCGTTCCTGCGATTCTTTATGTGCTTCTTCTAAAATTTTTACATTAAATCCAAGAACCACGCCCACGTATCTGTCCTTCTCTCTTACTGCAGATGCTGCAATTACATCCCTTCTAGTAATAGGCCCGATATCAGCGCTCTGGATTGGAATGTTCTCCCTTTTGAGGAGGTCCGTAACGGCTTCTATAGAACCAATCGTATCGCATTTTAGTATAACTCCGTTTGAATTAGTGGCGATGAAGGCACTTTTAATTTCCGAGTCCACTATTGACTTGATTCTCTCTTCA
>CAKOFP010000090.1 GCA_933226995.1 Candidatus Nitrosopolaris rasttigaisensis
CTCAAGAAATATAGGTATCACAACATAATTAAACATTTTGAAACCCATCTTGGAATATTATCCCGTCCTGTCCGTGCTATTATACTTGGATTAAATTTACCAATGATTTAACAAATGTTCGTGGTTTTTATTAATATGAAATCAACAACTGAATTCACAGATATGGCATATGATGTTTTAGAAGTATTGAGTAAAGATGCTGACTTTCTATACGATACAATAGAAACTTATATCAAAGATACACAGAAATCCAATAAATCAGAGATAATAGAAATACGACATTCAGGAATGATACAAGAAATCGTATGCATAGCTTAAAGAAGCATTAGAAAAAGAGATTCACGGATAAATCCTCCTGAGTCCAAATTATATTGCGTGATTAAACTCGACGAGTTGAAAGTTAAAAAGTTATTGTTACTATGTAACGGAGATTACACACCAGTAAATGCGTCTGCCTCAGGTGATGACATATAGTTTTCTAATACTTTTTCAATAGCTTCTTTGTCCTCCTCAGCTGTATATTCTTGATATCTTGTAAAGTTAAGTGGAGTAATTATACCAATAGGTTTGTTTAAACTACCTTCATCAACAACAAGTAAATGTCTAACGTTGTTTTTTAACATCATGTCAGCTGCAGCTGATGGAGATGAGCTAGCCTCGATAGTAATAAGAGGAAAAGACATTATCTCTTTGCTTGTCACCGTGCTAGAACGTACATCATTAATGCATACTTTTCTGACTAAATCACGTTCAGTAACTAAACCCATCGGTTTACCGCGCATATCGACTACTACTAATGAACTCACATTCTTATCTTTCATTTTCTTTGCTGCTTCTTGAATATTAGTTGTTTCTTCAATACTTTCTAGTTTTTTTCTCAATATGTTGATGATAGTTAAAGTCATTAGGTTATACACTTTTTACTTACTCTTTTAAACATAATGTTTGTAACAACAGGTAGTTGTCGCATCATTGTGCCATCACGCTACAAAAGCTTCTCTGGGAACATCGTGCATCGACACATACGATCCGGATAAATATATCCACATACTCAAGTTTCGAAATGGTTAGATAAAACAGCTGCTGTTGAAGAGTTGTGATTGTTCTAGGACAGTGAGTGTCCTCTGTAATCCTAATTCATAACTTAACTTCAGAGTGTACAAGAATTCGGCATCACTTCGTCTTTCTTCAAGATCAGCTATCAATCCGAATCGAAAGCCATAGTAATCAGTACGCCGTAGCAATGTTTCAGCTTTACATACCCGACTAACTCATCGCATGTTGTCTAAAAACGTTGAATTGTAACCATCTAAATTCATGCATACAAAGATATACAGAGTTAGTTGCAGATTCTTGCAATTCAGTTCCTAAGCCGTTTGGCTTGACATTACCAAGTAGCAATTATGAGGCCAACAAAGATACTATTTGGAATGATTATTGATTCAGATCTAATCGACTAATTGAACTCAAGTTTATTTCTTAATTCTTTGGCTCTGTTTCTGACAGTAACTTCCGTAACTCCTGCTGCCTCTGCAATATTTGATTGAGTAATAGTCTCTCCATTTTTGATACTTGATAAGTAGAGTACAGATGCAGCAAGGCCCATAGGATCTTTTCCTGCCGATATTTCGTCTCTTGTAACATTGCTCATGATTTGTGCTGCCTGTCGTCTTGTCTTCTCACTTAGCTTAGCCTTACTTGCAACCTTAACTATACATTTCATAGGATCTTGTTGTGGAATTTTAAGGTCAAGTCTTGTGTGAAGCACTCTAAAATCTTTTGAGAGTTCTTTACGCTTTACATTGCAAGCTGTCGCTATATCATCCAATGTTCTGTGAGCTCCCATTTCTCTACATGCAATATACACAGCAGCTGCTAAGACTCCAGAAACAGTTCTGCCACGAGTAAGCTTCCTTGACTGAGCTTTCCTGTAGATGTATGCTGTTTTCTCGACTATGCTATCTGATAATCCTATCTTATCTTTTAATACATCGAGTTGGAAGAAAGCTTGTCTAAGACCCCTATCTTTGGGCGTATGCAGTTGAGACCTCATATCCCAGGTAGCTAACCTGTTCATCGTAGTACGCATAGCTGCATTAAGCTTGTTACCGCTCGCATCTCTATCAGTTCTGCCGATGATTGTTGATAACCCCATATCATGACGAGCCAGTGATTGTGGGATTCCAGTTCTCGTCATTGCCTCAGTCTCATCTGTGGAAAACGTACGCCACTCTGGTCCTATCTCCTGCAATTTATCAGAAATTACTCGACCACATTTGACACAAATTATCTCCCCAGACTCAGAATCCGTGATTATCTTTTCGTTGCTACAGCTAGGACATTTGGCTAAGGAAGTAGAAATTGCTGTTGTTGCATGATTGCCTGAAGGCTTGTTACTATCGTTATAATGTGCTAACATAATCATATCTAATATAGTAGGGTAATTACATATAAAGTATATAGTAAGTTATAACTAACCTAGACCAACTGGAGCTGCATAAACTTTAAGCATTTGAAGGGAACTCATTAGACTCAATTAAGTAGAACAAGATAGAATAATCA
>CAKOFP010000091.1 GCA_933226995.1 Candidatus Nitrosopolaris rasttigaisensis
ATTGCAGTTGTCATGTCCTTTTGTAGCGGGTAGTCTGAACAGAAATACAACCGGTATATTGGTAGACTTCCTATCCCAATTTCTTCCTTCAGCCAGGCATCTGATGTTTTTAAATTAATATTGGAAAAGCGTGTTCTTATATTTCCAAATGTACAGAGATATTATCGATATCGTTGTAGAAAGTAGTCCAAGTTGCTTTCGGAATTTCCGAACAGATTGTGTAAAATTTAATGTTTTTGTCCAGGTCCAACCCATAGCACACTGCACAGAAGGTAAAAACCTTTAGGATTATCCTCTTGAAGGTCTATAAAAGTGGCTTTCGGCCTTTCACCGTTGGCCTTTTCTCGATGTTGTCAGGTTTATCTTGTAAGCTTCTAAGGTCGTTTTGTGAATCAATTTCAGAATTTGTAATGTCAGTAATTCCCGGCGCATCCTCTTCAACATGATTGATAAAATTAAGCAGTAATTACCGCTTACTAGATAAGATAGTTATTACCAACTAGGTAGGTGATAACTACTAGTTTTAAATAATTCGACTTGTTGATAAATTACATAAATGACAGAAGGATCAATTTTAGTCACGGGTGCTACTGGCACCGTAGGTAGTGAAGTTGTAAAGCAGCTTTCAGATAAAGGAAAAATAATCAGGGCAGCAACACGGTCAGCCAGTGATAATACTTTTAGGAATCTAAATAGTGTGCGAGTCGTACAACTAGATTATAACAACCCAGGCACCTTAGCTACGGCCTTCAAAGGTGTCGAGAAACTTTTCTTACTTACTCCCCCTCAATCTACTACGGTAGACTTCACGTCGAATTTGGTGAGAGAGGCAAAGAAAGCTGGAGTCAAATACATTGTTAAACAGTCCGTGATGGGAGCAGACGCTGAACCTGAAATTGCTCCTACTCCTATGCGTTTGCACAGACAAGCAGAGAAAATTATAGAGGAGTCTAAAATACCGTTCACTTTCTTGCGCTCGAATGCCTATATGCAAAACTTTGTGAATTTCTACAGTCATTCTGTAAAGACTCAGGGAGCTTTTTATGTGCCAGCTGGAGATGCTAGGATTAGCTTCGTTGATGTTCGTGATATTGCTGCGATAGCAGTACACGCACTTACCAGTACTAACGGTAAACATGAAGGAAAGGCACACAATATAACTGGAGGTGAAGCATTATCCCATGGACAGGCAGCAGAAATACTTTCTGAGCAGCTAGGAAAGAAAGTAAACTACATAAATGTATCAGATGAAGATGCTCGCAAAGGAATGAAAGATATGGGTATGGATGAGTGGATTATTAATTCAATAATAGAGCTGTTTGAATTTGCTAAGGCAGGCCATTGGTCAGCAATATCTCCCGTAACTGAGCAGATAACTGGTAACAAACCAATAAGTTTTAGTCAATTTGCAGGCGATTACGCGGTAGCGTTCAAATAGTTTAGGTAGACACACATAGAACCATGCTTTAAAAAGCTAGATTGAGCAGCTACCACTAATGAGTGCGAATTCTCGTTTCCGGGTTTTGTTCATTTACAAACCTGTGTCTGTTATCAAGATAGGATAAATTCCGCGACACTTGACGAAGATATTATTTCCTGTGATGTTGGAGTACTATTCAGAAATGGCACATTCCCCCTTTGTTACACGAATGTTTGATTAGCTAACTGGCTACCATTCAGTGACGTCTTTGGATAGCTTGAGAAGAAAATATCCAGAAGAACTATTCTTGACACTCCATACCGCAGATGCGACATAAAGTACAGTCAATATGAGACAAATAACTTCTTGTGATGAGATTAATCAAACGCGAAGCAATAAAATTTATCTAGAATTACTTTTAATCATGATAAATTGTTATGACCACTTTGGATATATAGGATAATTCATCTCCTCACCTTTAGAGGACATGTTAACTCCACATTTTTTACAATGCACACTAGATCTCCCAAATTATTCTGGTCTTCTAACTTCCATTCTGATCATTAGGTGAATCAACTAATGACTTTTATTCCGACAATATTCGCAAATGATCGATATATCTCAAATCTTGTCAAATCTACAAGGATTGATTCTAGAGTTGGAAGGTTAGCAATTGAAATAGCCTCTGACGCAGAGACTTGCTCATGAATAATTGTTAGAATTTTGGTTGTGGTTGTAAAATAATTGAGATATATTCATCTAATTTTGACTTGACTTGATTGATAGGCTACTTCCTTATCCCCTTTATAATCCTGAATGATGTTATGTTATGAAAAATTGTAAACTTGTTAATAAAAAATTATCTTGTATCAACTAAGACCGGAAGTTGTATGGATACTAATTTTGCTACGCCAATCTAAATTTTGTACTACTGTAAGGTGCAACAGTACAAATCCAAGGTTATGCATATCAACATCCTTTGAATCACAACTACATAATAATACAACACCTATTTGATTGGTAGGTATAAATGCAACTAAAGCATTCCATCCATTGATTGCTCCCTCATGAGACAAGGTTTCTGTTCCAAAATTAGTGAGTACTCGCCAATCTAGAGCAACATATTCGCTATAATTCATAGGGTTCGCAGGTATAATCGAATGTATTATCAAATGATAAAGTTGTATAGCCCCATCTAATTTAGTATGTAAGAAACCTAAATTAGCGGATGTATATTTTAGCAAATCATCAGCTGTTGAACGAAATGCGCCAGCTGCTGCCACTATTTCAGGTACTGTTGGTGTAGTAATTTCTTTACCACCCCGGTGGCCTATGGAGAATCTATTTTTAATCTCATATGGTGAAAGAGTAATTTTGGTGTCATTCATTCCAAGTACATCTAAGATTCTATGTTTGACCAGCTGTTCATATGGGAGACCGGCTTTTAGTGATAGTATGTGCGCTAGTAATGCAATTCCAAAACTTGAATATTGAAATTCCGAACCTGGTTCTCTAGTAAGGGTAGTATTTGATAATCCTTGGTATAACATAGTTTCATTATAATTTGGATTGAAAACCCCGACTTTATTATTGAGCCATATGTTAGAAGGCCATTCAGGAAGGCCAGAAGTGTGAGAAGCCAAGTTTTCAATTGTTAATTTGTGACCTTTAAACTCAGGCACCTTTACACTGGCTGGTAGATACTTTTCAATTGGATCAGTTAAATTAACAACTCCTTGTGTTGCCATATCGGCTAAAAGAAGGGTGGTAAACGTCTTTGTGATAGAACCTATATCAAAGAACGTGTTTCCATTTACAGGTACATTATGAGCTTTTGACATGTTTCCAAAGCTGAATATGCGAGTGCCATTAGGGTCTATGAAACCCACAACAATAGCTGCCTTGGATTTATTGACTATTTGATTGAGAATGAAACTCTTGACCGGGGGTGGTATTTCCTTATTCATAGAAGAATTTGTGGCTGTGGTAGAATAAGCAAAAGGCGTCAAGGATATTTTTGAAATTGCTGTAAATGAAACCGTGGATAAAAGCAACAAAAGACATATCGAGATGAATAACGCAGGACTGTTACAATGTGCAATATTTGCAAGTGATCTTCTACGCCTCAACGATAATGGCTAAAACCACAAGACCTTATAAGGGAATCCAACATTAAATATGTAATTAGATTTCACATTGGTTATACGGATAAAGCGGATGTTAGACAAGACGCCAATACTTATTGTTGTTACTCTTACTTAGCAAGGAGAAAGGAGTTACGATCCGCAATAGATGTAAAGACTTGTTGACAAGTCTTAAGATAACTATCAAAGTAAAGCCTCTGATGCGGAGACCTGCGGTTGTGAAATAGTTGAGATATATTCACTTTATTCTGACTTGCGTCGATTGACAGATTACTTCTATGTCCCCTTTATGAGCCTGATTATTCTATCTTGTTCTTCTCTTCTAAGTTGTATTTGCCTC
This sequence comes from Candidatus Nitrosopolaris rasttigaisensis, assembly GCA_933226995.1. Lineage (GTDB taxonomy): Archaea > Thermoproteota > Nitrososphaeria > Nitrososphaerales > Nitrososphaeraceae > Nitrosopolaris > Nitrosopolaris rasttigaisensis. Next base: position 3,905 of record CAKOFP010000091.1, read on the forward strand.
AGCCTTTCTTTGTCTCTTTTGCTAGTTGGTGACATCCGTAATGCCATACCACAACAAGGACAGAACACACCATCATGGTAAAAGTAAACTTCACACCTTCTACAGTACTTTCTACCACCTTCATAATGGCTCTTACCAAAAATAATTTTGGAATATAACGATTCACATAAATTCCTGCAAACCAAATTGAATTGTAACTAAAAGGTTTGACCGCTAAAAATATGGGAGCTACTTACAGAGAGTGGGAGGGTCTTGTTACAATAGTCGTCTGTCTGAGCAGCCATGCTATAAGCCACGTGTCTTTCAGTGTAATATTGTAATATTTTAACGGATGAGAAGAGAGAACTAAGTGATTGAGTGAGTGTTATAATTTATAGAAGTCTAGTTATACAACAAAGCATTGGAAAACAGAAAAGTAAAGATTGTTGAACCTAACAAAGGAAAACACATAGCTGTAGTTGGTGACCTCAACACAATTCTTGCAGAAAAGACAGAACATCAGGAAGAAAAAGCTTAAACCAATCTAAGTGTTACTCTAAAGTGAAATGACTAACTAATTGGCTAGACTCCTTTGATCCTTGATTGCTGCTTTGTCTTTGGATTCATCACCAAACTATTTCA
>CAKOFP010000092.1 GCA_933226995.1 Candidatus Nitrosopolaris rasttigaisensis
AACTTGTGGTCTCTCAATTTTTGCATATATATGGTGTAATTTATATCGCTTATGCTTCGGCTCCTTTTGGTTTCTTGTGCGCTTGTACCATCCAGTAATAAACGGTATATTTCGTCTAACTCATGTTCTAGCATTACTTTTTTTTGCGTGGTCGGGAAGGAGAAACATTCATTGCAGGAACCAAATTACACGAAAATGGATATGGGTAACCCGATTACAGTCTACAAGGAATATATTTAATGATAAATTATTTCAGTATATACACAATATGATGTGGACCGATATCTACCGCCCACAAAAGGTGGAGCAAATGATAGGAAATGAAGATGCCAGGTTGGCTGTGATGAAATGGTTATCACGATGGATTGATGGAAGTAGACCTTTGCTATTAGTCGGACCTAGTGGGGTTGGTAAGACAACCCTCGTGCAAGTATTGGCACGCAAATTTGACTATGATTTAATTGAAATGAACGCCAGTGACACCAGGAACAGAGAAGATCTTCAAACTCTGATCATGCCAATGTTTAACAACACAAGTGTGTCTGGAAGAACCATGTTATTATTCTTGGATGAAGTTGATGGAATTTCTGGAAGAGAAGATGCTGGTGGAATAGAGTCTCTTGTTAAAATGATGAAAGAACCGACCATCCCTGTCATTATGGCTGCCAATACTCAAGATAATACAAAAATTAAGCAACTTGCAAAAATTTGCAAGATCGTAAAATTTAGCCCTGTTCCTCCTCGAGAGTTGATCATGTTCTTAGATTATGTTCTAAAAAACCACAATAAGAAATTGGATATTGAAGAAAAAATTTTAATTGTAAATCGCAGCCGTGGAGATATCCGATCATTATTAAATAGTGCGCAAGGAAAAGTTGCCGGCTACGATGTCATGCGCGAAGATATCTTTGAAATAGATATTGCAAGTGCAATAAACGGTTATTTTTCTTCTAATTCACCACAGGAGGCAAAAGCTTTTCTGTCACATGCGGATGCAACTTATCCAGACCCACACTATGGTATTTCATCTGACGCAAGGCGAAAGGATAAGATTAACGCCCTGTTTTCCAGTATAGTTTCCTCGCGCATTGGCTACGATAGTATGGCTGCGCTTCTTGATGTCCTCTCCAAAGTAGACATAATAGTAGGACGAATCGGACAAAATAGGCAATGGAGCCTCCTCAAGTATCTAGACAATATAATCGCGTATGGTTTATTCGAAAACTCTCGCAACAAGGGAATAAAATACAACCAGTATAGTATGATCTGGCCAGTAATGGCGCCTATCTTTGCAAGAGGCCAATCAATGAAAAATTTAATATTAGATCTGGCAGAAAAAGCTCACACATCAAAGAGTATTTTTGGCTCGGTATACTTACCTTATCTGATTCAGATTATGATTGATAATAAAGAAGATCCCGAGGAATTTGCAAGAAATTTAAACCTTGACGAAAAAGCCGGTGAGGCTTTAGCAAAAGAAATGGAGCGAACATGGAGGAAAAAGGGATAGCTCTATGATGCATCTAGGGTGGATTTGTCACGATGGCAATAAATTAGGACATATATTCACAGGCTGTTGCTAAAAGCAAAAAAGGTGGTTCGGCAACAGCAATCGTTGCTGTCGCATTTTTTGCAGATCTAATATGATGATTAAATAGATGATATAACAGAAACTGAAGGTATTCGCAAAAACATGCATGTTTGCAACTTCTTGTGGTTACCAAATCAAGATCTAAGAAGGGTTAGGATCGTCTACAAGATAAATTCAAGCATCTGAACCGAATGATCGTCTTTATAATAAAAAATACATGATACGTTTCTAACAGCAGCTTGGTTTCATTTGTTGCTTTTCTCTAGAAAGTTCAATTGGGAAGAACAACAGTAAGAGTAGTATCGCCTGCCAAATTTGGTTACGGATGAAAAGAAGAAAATTCCGTCTACATGGATTTTCTGATGTATTTGTTGTAAGGTTTTTAAATCTAGGTATACGCAAGTAGTGATTCATATAAGAAAAAAATACATAAAATCAAGGGTAAGAGTCTAGAGTTTGCAGCACTACGGATTGCCTGTACCGAAGAATTTGTTAGAAAGAGTAGATAGAACCTCCTCTCCAATTCATACAGCAGAACTTCGAAATGCAATAAATTTCATAGGCTCAGAAGATAATTCTGTAAATTTAATATTCTTTTATCTCTGAAATTTGGGACATTGGTACTCGGCATACGCATATCAAATTTCTTTGATGTTCAAAAATCCCCGAGTTAATTAAGAAGGTCACTTGAGGTGTGTCCTTAATGCTTATAGCTTGATGCACTTTCAACCTTACTAATTTTAGGATTCTCTTTTAATCTTCCACTCTATAAACAGCATCCCAAGCACATAAAGGAGAAGCATTGGTCCGGCAACAAACCACATAGTGATTCCGCTACCATCTGGCGTTATAACCGCACCAAAGACAACAAATATGATTATCATACACCTCAAGTTGCTCCTCCAAAACGTAGGCTCAACTATCTTGAATAACGTAATAGCCCACATTATTAGAGGGAATTGATATGAAAATCCAAATGCGATTAGGAACTGCATTACAAATGGAATAAATTCTGATACGTTAAAGAATGTACTAACGCCAATTGACTCTCCATATTTGTACAAAAAATTGAGTGTGTTTGGTATAACAAAAAAGTATGAGAATAAGCAGCCTATTGCAAAAAGTCCGATGGCAGGTGTTGTAATTTTTTTTATAATTGCTTTCTCATGTTGATTAAGTGCTGGTCCCACGAATGCTGCTAACTCCCTAATCATAATTGGAACGGCCAAGGCTGTACCTATCAAGGCTGCGACATAGATTTGAGTAAGGAAAGCTCCTTGTGGCGTAACTTGTATAAGGTTAACGTTTTTGGGGAGCAGATTCTCCTTCATAGTGTGGATTATCTGAATTGCTAGGTTATTCAAGGGCCCTGGATATAGTAGTGGAATTTTGTAACCGTTAAAATCGAAGATACTGATACTGAAAGTCATACAAAGGGTTGTAACTAATCCCACGGTGATGCCTATTTTGAGTACCCTCACCCTGAGATCCTTCAGGTAACCCGTGTACGGGCTTTCCTTGTACATTTATTATACATATTACAATTCGATCTATATTACGTACTTGCTATGCATGATATCTTGAAGTCTATTCTACTACCACTCATTTGGTTAACATAATAGAACAGGATAACAGCAAGTCGCGATAATATTCTCTTCAATAGATAGGTGATATTGAAATTGTTGTTGAAATTTGGACTGTCAAAAGAAGTGCAAAATGTAATCAATTACTAAAACAAACTAACTTTATGTGATTGATATGAGTATATGATAGGCTCTTTATTACTTTTGAGGAATCGTAAGATCAATTGTTCCTCGCTAGTTTTGCGGCTCGTCAGAAGCATCAGTTAAACTGTTGGACTAGCAATATATCGTTCCCAAAAATCATTAGGCCAGGTAGATTTCGAATTCAGTCACGTACGGAAAAAGCATGATTTGAAAACACTTAAGTTAAAGAGGGAACCGAGGTGAACCTATGTCAAATAGTTCGAAATCTGCAGCAGCTGACGCTGAAGGAGCATCATCGTCTAGCAAGGAGGAGATTATAAGAGGACTTAACGAAGATTTGGCAAGGGAGTACAAAGCGATTATCCAGTATGTGGTCTTCAGTTCAACACTGAAGGGTGCAGAGTATGGAGACATCGCGGAACAGTTGAAAAGGCACGCTTCGCAGGAACTCGCACATGCCCTGGAGGTGGCTAGGCAGATCGACTACTTGGGCGGAGATCCGACCGTGAAAGGCAAAGAAGCAGAATATTCCCAAGAGTCAAGGAAGATGCTTGAGATTGACCTCAGAGCTGAGCAAGATACTATCAAGAGCTACAGGGAGAGAATCCGTCAGGCGGAACGCGCTGGTGAATTTGCACTTTCTGAAGCATTAAGGGATATTATAGCAGAGGAGCAGGATCACGAAATAGATCTGAGAGACGCCCTCGGAATACGATGATAACGAACGAGTTTTAGAGAGTCAAATGATAAAATCAGTCCACAGGCACAAGGCATTCAATAAGAGCTAATCTGAGAATGTGAGTCTAAGGATATTCTCAATGTAGCTCGAATACGGCTTAAACACAGAGAGTAGAAAATCTATTTTGTATATCGTTTAGAGAAAGAAGTCGTGATAAATTAGCTTGACAAGACATTTTTCAAATAACTGATGATTTTTATGGTCATTCAGATTTTTTATTTTGTATGTTGCCAGAAAAGAAGTGACTACATACCATGTATCGATGCTAGTATTCTAATTTTGTAATACTGGCCCGTAAACTGCTGAAACTCAGTTTGTCGCATTTTTATATATTGATCATATGGTATCCTGTTGCTCCGTCTGGGAATGGCGGTCGTACTTCAGCTGTCTGGATTTTTCCTGTTTTGTCAGTTGCTCTAACGACAATTCTGTAATTCCCTTGAGCTGTGGCTGGGGTGAATCCTGCAGTCCAGAGGACCCACGTATATTTTGAGAGAGGATCCTTTATGATAGCCGATTTCCAAGTGACACCACCATCTGTGCTCACTTCAACCTTTGCTATCCCACGATCTCCTGCAAAAGCTATCCCTGCAACCGGCACCTTTTGGCCAGGTACGAT
>CAKOFP010000093.1 GCA_933226995.1 Candidatus Nitrosopolaris rasttigaisensis
ATCTTATATTAATAAAAAACTAATTTAATAAGAGAATCTGTCATACCACTAGCGATTACAATTAGAGCCCTCTTCAATCAAAACCATACTACTATTCTCCTTGGCTACTGCAAAGTTAAAGCCCGCGCTTTATCTTATCCGCAGGTTCATTAATGATTTGTGTACTTTACGATAGTGCTTTTTTAGAAAAGCATTGATTGGCGGCCCAAGCAACGAAGAAAAATTATTGTGTAATAGTAAGATAAATAGTACCGTTCAGCCACCGTAACACCTTGAAAGCACATGCGAAGTGCGGGATTTGAACCCGCGATCCCGAGCTTGGGAAGCTCGTACCTTAACCAGGCTGGGCTAACTTCGCTCGCATTTACAGACGACGAATTTGGGATAATAAGATTGTTATTCTCAAGAGAAGACGTGATAAGGCCTTGTCCAAATTAATTGCTATTGTTAGAGTGCCGCCCACCACTGACGATGAAGGCTGACAGAGATCAATATCGGATGCTCGGATCATCAAGGCGTAACAAAAGTCTGGAATTCATTTCTTGGGAAAAAAGAGGACAATCCCGGTCAATTAATTTTTCTATTTCTATTTCGTCCTGACTGCGCGTTCGGCCATCAAGTAATCAGAATGGACCTTACTAGCGTATAAGCAGAAAGAAGCCATCAAGATCATCGCAAACGTCAGAACAACTGTCTATAAATAGATGCTACAATTAAAGCCTCGTTCGTAGTCAAACCATGACTATGATAATGAAGGCAAAGACAATTTTCTTAAATTGTTTGAATACGCAACAGTAGTAAAAATCATCGCTCCAGTGATAATTACAACTATCCTATGAGTAAATACGATCTGCGTTCAAATTCAATGAAAAGATAAATTATCATTCTTAATAACAGTCATTGTTTAATTCAATGTCTGCCGTTAGAGCAACAAAGACTTTATCAATTGATTTTGATTCAGTTCTGGCTGACACTATGATAACGTGGACCAAGGAGTATAACAAGCTCAAACATACAAACATAACCAAAAGTGAAATAACATACTGGAATATTGGGATGATTCTGCCTCTCTCGGCGCACGAAATTTCTACAATGTTCAACTACGTGTGGCAATATTGCTGGCGACATATTCCACCTAGTGAGCCAGGACAAAGTGAGATCATAAAAAGAATCCGTCATAAAGGTTATAGAATTTCTATTTTAACTAAAAGAGAGAGGCCCACCGTAGCTTATGTTGCGAAATGGCTTGACTATCATGATATTTACTCTGACGATCTCATTTTCATATATGACAACACACCTAAAGCAGAATATCCGTTTGATATCCTAATTGACGATGCTCCAAGCAATTTGGTCGATATAACCCCTCCAAAGGTCGGAATATTATTCACCCAACCTTGGAACAAAGATTTTGATTGGCCTCTCAGAGTAAATTCACTAAGGGAAGTCGAGCAAATAATGCTCTAACTTGAGAAATGTATTCTAGATCACATTTTTTTTAGCTTACGCATTTTCAGACGGGTCTACAAATAGTGTCCTTTGATATTAAGGCGTTTTTAGCAGCGACAACCGGTACGTAGCTTAAATCTAACAATACTTGTGTGATTCTATATGAAGTGTCAATTTGAAGGCTACAGACTAGTAAGTTTGACGTTCAAAGTAATAAGTGGGAATAACATAAATTTTAAGACAAGCACAAGGAATATTCCTTATAACTGACAATAATACTCCATTTCCCAAATCTAGAATTAAATTTCCGTATTTTATTGTCTGGACTTGTGAATTCTGAATTGATCTCTGACTGATCCATCAATGGTATAGAACATTGCAAAAAGCGATCTTCCATCATTTGTCATGTTCACATCTAAAAAGCCGTGACCTACATACTGATTAGTTACATAAGGATTCATGTTTGCTATTAAAAAAATGTGTTGAGCCCGGTACGCTTTCTACGCTGCAATCAACACGACGATTAGGGCTTTACGCTTTGCTTGGTCACTATCAGTAATAGTCTTATTTCATCTTTATTGTCATATTTGCAGACTTTGTCATGTTACCGCCGCCAGCAGTCATATTCGTAGACTTTGTCATAGTGGGTTGTGCAATCGCTGCATTGGCGGTGTAAAGCGCTACCGTCGCAACTGCGGCTATCAATACTGCTGCCGTTATCAGAAATGATGTTTGTTTGTGCATGTTGTAATGCTTACAACATATAGCTATATATGGGTTTTCTAGTAGATTTTTACTAATGTTATAGAACTTATCTCAGATTAGTCAAGCAAACAAGGTTCTAAATGATATCCATATATGGCAGTCCTGATTCGTCACTTTGGTCAATCTAAATAATCGCGATGATTGCCAAGAAAAGATTAGCAGCAATTAATAAGACTAGGTAAGAGGAAGAGGATATCGATAGGTCTTCACAACGATCTTAGAAAAATGTTCCCTGGAGATAAGATAAATTCGATAAGACCAAACGGCTGGTAGCAGACGTAGACGGTCAGTAGGGGCAATACTGCTATTAGCGGAGATTAGCCTACTCATGTCGCCCTCGCAATTATGAAAGTTGATTTTGCAGAGTATTTATTTACAAAGTAGTTTAGTAGTAGTAGTCGTCGTAGTCGTAATAGAGTTGGTTAGCCCGGTGAAACCCCTACTTTGAATGAATCTAGCATCCTTTGTATTATTGGCAGATAACTAGAGTATCTTGTTGCTTCGGCTTTATAAATAAGCAAATATGTGTGATCGCCAATTGTCGTCCAAACTTCAAGTGTTTTAAGATGAAATGATTCTTCGTTGTTGGTATAAACCAGTTTGTACCCGGGACTCCCTGCAAGAGTAGTTTTCGCCTGGGGGACGAGACTCTTGACGATGCTTTGGTTTAGCACTTGTACCATTAAATATGCTCGCCACTGATCCGATGCATTTACTATAGGTGCCAGGAAATTAACGACAACTTTGTAGCCGGTTGTTGACAGCGGCACTGCAGGATATTCTATTTTTTCCCAACCAGACTGATATTGAATCGATATGCCGTCAGCTAGGTCTGTATAGGTTGTGAAAATCTGTGTCGTAGAAGATGGTGTCAGGGAAGACGGAACCTGCGCCCTAACTATGGCCTTAGCCGCCAAAGCCAATGCCATCTGATAAGGAATAGTTGATGACATAATAATAAGAGACGAGAAGGAATAAACTGATACGAATACAAACATTGCGAGTGTAGATACAAAACAAAATGGCGATAAGAGTCTGACAATGCTTGCTGGTTTTAATGTGCTGTACAAGATAAGATGGAACCTTCGTGTCCTTTACGATTTTGTGATTATTTATAATATATTGGTTAACTAAGTTGACTCCCTTACTTCAAGTTGCTACTGCGGTAGTAAAGAAAGTTTGGTATTACCATAATTCTTCATACAACATATTTGTCCTATTCAAACGCAGATGACGAGAGTCAAAAGATACTAGAGATGTTAAACCATTAAACTAGAAGAGGTTGATTTCCCAAGATAACGACGACGACCCGCAGCGTTAAAGGATGGGAAGATCTGTGGTAGAGGCATGCATCGATCCTCTAGTGAAATAAAATTATAGACTGAATTATTAATATAGGGAGTGGCGTGCGTCAACGATAGCGATGAATTAGCCTATCTATGGGCTAAAATTAAGTTTGTGTAGAGATACATGACCAAGAACGCAGGCAGTAATTTACTATTACACCAAAAATGAATTCCACTGCGGGCTCGAAGGTTTAATGGAACGTAGAATAAAACGGATCAATTAGATGTTAAACGCAAAGATTCCGGCGTGTAAGTACTATAAGTATAGAGATGCATACAGCGCACCAATTTTTGCCGGTGCTTTTAGCAAATGAGTCGAATATCGATTCCACTCACACTCTTTTGAGAACATAGGTATTATTCGTACAGGTTCTATTCCCCGAACATGGACTTATTCATTCTGCGCCACGGCGGGGCTGGCAAAAGACTCTTCTGACAGCAGCGACTTTGGTAGCATACTCACAATTACAGGTAAAAGAGAAGTGACAGATATAGCAAAATCGCTAAAGGAGTTAGGTGTCCAGTTTAACTTCGTGATCACAAGCCCTCTGAAGAGAGCACATCAAACTGCTTCCTCGTGGCCATGAACCTTCACAGGGAGAACAAAAATGGAGAACTGGGATGAGTTAAAACCGGAACGTAATAGAAAAGAGCTTTATCGTAAATTGTCCCAAAAATTCAAACAATATTCGTCAATACTGATTGTAGGACATGAACCTTATCTAAGTTCCCTGATAGGTATGGTTATGTCTGAGGAAGATCGCGTGGGTACCGCTGGCGGACGTATAGTTCTGAAAAAAGCTGGCCTGGCAAAGATTAGAATAACTTCCTCCTCCCATCAAATGATTCACGGCGAGCTTAGATGGCTACTTACTCCAAAGCACATGAAAAAGATTTCTAAATAAAGACTACAAAATTATAAATTATATGACGTAGATGCCGTGTGCGATTTTTTAAAGCGTAATAGAACACACACAATAAAAATACAATACAAATTGCAAGCTACATAGAAATAGCCACTCATAACTGCCGCGAGTAGAATATCGGGATTCAGTTCAACACGAAAATTTTGATTGACACATTGGCATGTATCGATGAATATGCGTAATTGGATAGATCCAGGCTGACTAACACAATTTGAGATTCAGCTAATCCTATGGGTGAGACTATCTGATCTTGCCTATAGAAAATAGAATATTGGAATAGACATCCGTGTTTTTGCTTCGATTACCCGGATAATGAATTATATAAATTGGTGCATTGAGTCCATGTTTGATTAATCCGGTTGTCAACGTTGGTAAATCATCGGAAAAGCGAAAAGAACGGTGATCCTGTAGATACAGCTCCATAAATCCACGCCAATGTTTTTCGCCAACAATAATGGCATTTGGTTGAGTATTTTTATTAATCCATGAAATTGCAGACATCATCTTGTAAGTATCGCTTAGCTGGAGAGAATTAAATTGCATACTAGGAGGGACAAAATGCTCTATATAGCTACGTGCCATTCCATACCACAACGTAAATGGTTCATGAGCATTTGGCATTATCTCGTATAATATCCCCATTATAACGAATATTCCTAGAATAAAAGAAGTGAGTATCGTGGAAGCAGGATTAGAGAGAGTGTGGTTAGTAGCAGAACTAGAAACTCGATGTGCAGGTCTTCTTATCTTCATCCTTAGAATTAACTGATAGAGACCATATGCGGCAAAAATTGAAAGAAAAATACCCAACAAACTAATCCATCGATCTGCAACGAGCAACTCATCAAAAGGAAAAACAATCCATGAAAATGAAGCGGCAGCAGTTATCAATACAGGAATTTTAAGCAAAGTGCCATTCTTCAATTGTTTAAATCCAATTATACCTGTCGGAACAAGTAGGCCATCTACAACCACAAATAAGTACAATAAATTTTTTGGATTGTAAAACGTAGAATGAACTGATGAGCCATTCACTGTTTTCAGTATGTTTTCATGAATTATATTACTTGTAATATTCTGATTCATGAGCAATTCAATTGTAAAGAAGCTAAACGCAACGATGGTACACAAAATCACAGTTCTAGTCCTAACGAGAGACGAATAAATTATGAGAGAGACGACGAATAACGAGCCAACTATTCTAGCAGTCGAGACAACCAATACACAGAGGATAAGAGCGACAAGAATAAATTTCCAATGTAAATTTTTAGTCCCCTTTCCTTCGGATTCTCTGTAGATTAATACAAACACAAAGAACATCATAGTAAGCGCCAAAACATCTCGATGAAGATCCCATGTTGTTCGAAGTACTGCCATTTGAAAAATTACAAAGACAGTGACAAAAAAAGCATATCTAATATCAACTTTCAACAGTTTCCGAGCGATCAAAAATACAGATACAGTAAAAACTCCAAAGATAACAGTAGCAAAAATTACGACAGTAGAATAGGGCGTAAGACCAGTTGCAATCTGTAACACATGAAGAAAAGAAACGTAAAAAGGGAACTCTGATGAAATTTGAGTCCAGTGGAGAGTAAAATTAGTTGTCACCGGAATATAGTAGTTAATCACATCATATCCAATTGGAGAAGGATATGCAAATAACTCTGGTACGAGACGGACTACACAACCAATAAAAAATACCAGTAATGTTAAAAACCAAACTTTATTGATAAAATTGATGTTGCAAACTAAATTGTAAATTCCTCTCATACCGTAATTATTTGTTGCAACAACCGATATTTTCCTCCGCCATGCTTCTTGGTTTTATTAGGCAAAGAAAGGATTCATGTAGTGGGGAAAAGCAACTTTCATGTATGCTAAGTAACATTTTGTATTACCATCAACAATGGCCATGCCCCTTATTAATATCGCCAAAGCTATTGATGCGGTTGATAACAATGTTGTAGCAAGCAACGAGGATGTCTGATTCTGCAGTGATAGTCAATCCTACTTCCCCCCATACAAATAATATTACTGTAGATAAAACCAGTATTCGCACTTAAAGTAGCAGTCAAGCAGACATATTACCCATGGATATTTATCATCGTGGCTCTACTAATGAGCACTTGTTTTTAGTAGTTCATGTCAACTGCCAACTCTTTTCATTTTGGAGCCACATTTTGGACACGCAGCCTCTTTATGTTTCGTTCCGCAGCCCATACAGTAGTATTTCAGCGAATTATCACCGAAGGTTGAAGAAGAGGACATCGAACCAAACATCCCGCCACCCATTCTTCCCATCATTCTCTTTCTCATGTAGAAGTTGAGCAGAATGAAAACACCTATTATAACAACCAACGAATAAGGAAAGGGTACGATGAAAGATATGGCGAGGCTGATACCGAGGGATAGCCCTAACCACATTATTTGGTTCATAAGAAACTTTTTGTTGTTAGTACTCAATTACTCGTCAGCTATTATTTGGTCTTACGGTCTTATAAAATTGCTGCTGATTATTGCTACCAGCCTTTGTATTTCATATGCCATGCGTGTATGACCTTTTCTTTCTACACACGTAGTAATTGCATTCAATTCGATTACATG
>CAKOFP010000094.1 GCA_933226995.1 Candidatus Nitrosopolaris rasttigaisensis
ATTACATTCAATTACTAAAGGAATACATTTTATAATTATTGGTTAACTATGGTATTCGTATACACGATACATACTTTCAGGGTCAGAACGAGAAAGATATTTCCATTTTGTTGGATCGAGATTTATCTCTATAAACTCACTATCGCTTATAGATTCTGATGACAGGAGAATATTATAGATGGATTCGCCAACCAAAATCTGATTAGGTTTCGCGATAGAGACGATCTTTGAAGCCAAGCTTATGCTGGAACCAATGATATCTATGTAAGCTTTTTCTAAACTGTTTCCATAAAGCACTACTAAAGCATAACCATAAGTCAATCCTATTCTTACGCTGATTTCAGGTAAACCATTTTCCTTAAACGCAAGGTTTATTACTTTTGTAATGATCTCCAGTATTGAAGTCGTACAATTTAGTGCATTTTTGCATGCCTTTGCCCGATCATATTCTCCGGGAAAAAGTCCAATAACCGCATCACCTTCATATTTGAAGACATATCCGCCATAACCGGTCACAGCGATACTTATTTCTTGAGCAAATGTCTGAATCATTAGAGCAAACCTATCCTCCGGTAATGATAGGCTCATTTCTGTTGAATTATTGACATCTATAAACACGATTACAACATTTGTTTTTTTATTTACATGCCGCTTTAGCAATTTTTTAGATTCATCGGTTGACATATTGAGCTGAACGCCAGCCGTTAATGTTTTAGCAACTCTAGCACGAATTTGTTCTAACACAGATACATTAGTAAAACTCATAGGCATATTATCGGAATGACCAAAGGTAAGAAACTGTAAAGTCTATCTTTATTTGTTTGTATCATAGCAAATTAATATGTATTTAATTAATCTACGTTGCTTTGTTCAATTGATTATTATATGAACGGCATACACAATTAATCAAGCCTGTGCTTTGATAATCGTTATAAACATATTCGATTAACACATTCATTCAATAGAGATGTTAAGCAGTGACGAAGTAAAGGACATCTTATACTCGACGATAGAAAGCATAGGGAAGGAAAGAATTCGATCTGATACTACTTCAAACATAAACCTCTCGGAAAAGTATATTGATGCTATAATGGCTGAATGCATCACAAAAATAAACGTTGGCTCAAATGCTAGCAATAAGGATGAAACAATAGCAGTCTTATGTGAAGCGCTTCTTCATTTTATGCTTACGGTCAGTACTCTTCCATCTGAAAGAAAAATCCAAATAAAAGATAACCCAACTATCGATATAGTTATACCGAGCCTACAGAGCTTAAAAAGAACGCCTGATAAATCAATTATTATAGAAATTATAAGGAATAAGATGGATTCTGATAAAATATCACAATTGGAATTCTTACAGCCAAATCATAAAAATATTTGGTTGATATCGGTGATACCATTTTCAACAACAAGATATAGAATATACGGTATGTCCACTAATACTAGGTTATTTCATAGTTTTTCGAATATAATAAAAGATATCAATATTTTTCTAAAGGAAACAGGTGATAAAAGCCTTAGGTTCATTCATTGAGATAAGACAAATGAGCTAAGTGATGACGCTTTCAGATAAATCTATCAATTAATCATTCAATTAATCAATCGATCAGTTGTAGTATCATTTTGTGCGTATATCTGATGTAGTCATAAGTTCAATTTACGCACTGTTTCACAAAATCTAAGCTAAGGTTTGTATCCTTGGCGTTTAATGCACTTGGGATAGAAAGTCCTTATGTTGGTAGACATAGTCTTCCCCCGGCTGGGTTCCTTTCAAAGACTCGACAATAGCAGAAGACGTACCAGACCCATCCTATGAACAAGCATTAAGCTATCCTTTCGATACACTAGTTGCTGGTCATCTGACCAGACTTGGTACCCGTCATGATGGTGTTACGCAGATAGAGTTCGTTAAAGATCTCAAAAGCAGCGCAATTAATGCTACCAATAGGTATGCCAAATTTACAAATATTGCTCAACAAATTAGTGGCACGATGATGACGTAGCCAACCGCTTTCATGAGTAGCAAGGGCTTTATAACAGAAACAGGAGATCAAAATATTTATTCGGGCTGTAAAACGATGCATGAAAACAACATTGTAAGTGTAAATATAGTCAGGAAGAATGCTGCTAGTCTAACACAGCACCAGCAGCAGGAGGAGGAAGAATTCATACTCAAAGATGCAAGATTTCTAGAAAAGAATAAGTAAGCATGGCAATAATAAGGCAGGGATTTGTATATTGACTCATCAAAATAACTCCCAAAATTCAATTCCCAAAGTCATGGTTATCTTTCCTGCTAAGAATGAAGAAGGTACCATTGAAAATTCTATTGCTACTGCTAAGCAGAGCTATTACAAACCAGATATAATACTAGTTGATGCATTTTCTACTGATGAAACCACCCAATTAGCTGGAAGAGCAGGAGCAATTGTAATTCAACAGCCAACAAAGATTTTTCCAGCAAAAGGATTGGCTATGAAAGCTGGCTTAAGAGAGGCTTTTGATAGGTCAGCTGATATTATTGTCTTTTTGGATGCAGACATAAGGAACCTTACACCAGAATGGGTCAATAAATTGGTTAAGGCTTTAATTGACGATAATTGTGATATGTCAAGAGGATTTTATACAAGACATGCCAGAGATGCAGCAGTTACAAAGCTAGTTGCAAGACCTATGTTGCATACTTTCTTTCCAGAATTATCTCATTTTGAACAACCTCTAAGCGGTGAAGTATGTGCTAGAAGAAAAGTTTGGGAAAACCTTTTGAAAAGAGATAATGGTTCTGGTTCCACTCCCGATGGATGGGGCATAGATGTTTGGTTTCTAATTGAAGCAGCGATTTCAGGGTACCACATTAAAGAGATATTTATGGGCACGAAGGAACACACATCTTTTGAAGATTATCAAGAAGATGTTTCTAAATTAAGTAAGATGGCTGAGCAAGTAGAATTTACTATAATCAGGGAAGCAATCAAGTACGATAGATTAGAATTGCAAAAGAAAGTTAATGTTTAGTTTTATACGCCGAGCTATGTCCATCTATTAATATTTTATACTTCTAACGGTACCTCTGCAATCGTGCCTAAATAATCAGACATGCAATTCTATATGGGCCTGATCGAATATAAAAACAGGACCATGTTTCATCAATTATTTTG
>CAKOFP010000095.1 GCA_933226995.1 Candidatus Nitrosopolaris rasttigaisensis
AAAATCGAAAGTACAGGTATAACCAAGGGACTAAAGGGAGACATCCAAAGGTTATTTCGTATATATTCGGGCGATGATCAAAAAATAAATGGACTCGCAAAGGAGGCAATTAGGGATCTTATCACATCGGATCAACGCATTTTGTAATAAAGTCGATCTAAATTGTCCTGAGCTTGCTCCTGTAATTTCGTATCCAAGCCAAATCAACGACAGAGAATATGGCGGTCGTTTGAAAGAATTAGAAACTATGGGCGTTAATTCAATTTTACCGGTTGGAAGCACGAAAATTGGCAAATTTAGTATTCTAGGAAAGGGCAGCGTGGGTCTAGTGGTGAAGGTCGAATCCAACGATAGAAAAACCTACGCTCTCAAAATCCGAAGAATCGATGCAAATCGCAGGTCCATGGAAAGAGAGGTCAAGCTGCATAAAATTGCAAATTCAGCCGGTGTTGGGCCTCACATTTACGCAAACTCCGAAAATTTTATTTTAATGGAGTTTATAGATGGTTACAACATAATAGGTTGGCTGGACCACCAAAATATTAGCGCTGATCAAGTTCGCAAGGTTGTAATAAGTACGCTGGAGCAATGTTATATCTTAGATAGGGTGAATCTTGACCATGGAGAATTAAGCTGCTTAGACCATCATGTGCTGGTTTCGGAGAGTGTTAACGCTCACATCATAGACTTTGAGACTTCCAGCATCGACAGAAAGACACACAATGTAACGGCGGCTGCCCATTCCTTGTTACTAAACGGCACGGTTTCAAGACGGGTCAATAACAACATACATTTTACTGAGCGAGAAAAAATTATTCAATTATTGAGGATGTATAAATGGAATCAAACTAGATCCAGTTTCGATAAAATATTACATGCGTTCGCTTAGGCAATATGCTAAGCTTATTGCTGATCTTTTAAAGTAGAGATACATCACTGTGGAAAGCGGACTGACACTTCATGATCAGGACTTAGTAACGACTTGGAACTTTACTTATTAATGACTATTCGCACGAAATCCAGATATTGGGCTCAGTAATTTAGAAGTAGATATACAATAATGGCCGAAGATACATCATCGACCGCTTCGAATACTATTCCGTTTCCTACCTTGACCATACTATATCTGCCTGCTGAGGCAGAGAACATTATAGAAGAAGTGAGTCAGAAGTATTGCAACATAACAGTTGAGGACTGCAATGGGTTCTTCCATGGCGGCGTAAAGAGACAATACAAGAAGATAACTATTTGGAGCCAAGGAATTGATAGCCTCTGGTTTAATGCAATAATTGCTAGAATTAAGGAACTAGCCAGTGTGGAGTTTGTTCCGATTGTATCTGGAGGGATAATGTATTCTGTCTGACCTACAGCTTGGAGTTATTATGCCGTTGATGGCCAAACTGTCTGTCCAATCTGTAGCTAAAGTTATTATTTCCACTAGAAATAACTCAGTGGTTTGATGTTCACTTTAGCGAGTTATTTTTGAAAAGACGAGTTTAAAATGGTAATCATTTATGTCTTTCGATGTTATTTGCATCTGTATTGATGCAAGAATGAAATATATTATTCGACAGCGGCAGGGTGTTTCTGTCATAATTAGTAACGTAATTATTTCGGTATTGTTGCATTTGAAGAAACAACGAGACGAGCAAGAGAGCCTAACTATTTTACGATTGGTGGTCTTATTAGAACTTCTTTGATGTTAGAGTCCATAGAGCGCTCCCAAGGAAGGGTGTATTGTGGGTAGTGGTATATTACTCATTCTTACCGGATATCCCACGCCATGATTAAAGTCCGTTGTTTTCTCATGTAGGACTTCGTCAATTCCAGATTAGTTTAAGACTACCTATATGAGCCCTAGGCGGGATTTGGACCCACGACCTAAGGTTTACGAAACCTTCGCTCTGCCAGGCTGAGCTACTATGGCAATCAAATAGAGGCAGTTGATCATTCATTATTTAATTCTTCATGTCTTTGCATAAGAATAAGTGTGACAATTTATTGAGAAAAAAACGAGACAAAATTAAATTAAATTAAATATCACCGGTGTTTAGTCGTATTTAATATGAAGGTCTCAATCTCTGGCATTAGGGGAATTTATGGTAATGACCTAAATTTGCATGAAGTTATCAAATTCAGCAGATTATTCGCTTCGTGCTTAATTAGACCAAGAGGGAAATGCGTGCTGGCAAGAGATACACGGCATTCCGGAAAAATAATTCTCCAAGCTGTGTCAGCGAGTTTAATGGAACAGGGGATTGATGTATACGATCTGGATGTAGCCCCCACTCCTATGGTATTTAGGGAGACAAGGAAATATGGAGCCGGTGTCGTCGTAACAGCTTCACATAACCCGCTCGAGTGGAATGGACTAAAATTCGTAGTTGATGGAAGAGGGATTTACGAGAATGAATTGGATCTTATGCTGAAAGGCACTACATCTACATCAGACAAATATGGCAAATCATATAATATAGTGTCAGAATATTTGAACGAAATTTTTGATATGGTAGTCCAAACGGGAACAAGCAGAGCGCTTACATTAGGATTTGACCTCGGCGGAGGCGCCACATGCAATTATGTCGAGGGGCTCTTTAAAAAACTTGGCCACAAATTCCATTGTGTTAACGATGTC
>CAKOFP010000096.1 GCA_933226995.1 Candidatus Nitrosopolaris rasttigaisensis
AAATTGAAACTTGCAAAAGAAGCGAGTATAAAAAGAATTTCAGGAGTACCATTCTTGATGATTTATAAATTCCAGTATGGATAACAAATGCGTAAAGGTTAACACTAGAACCGACCAGGAGACAGATATTGAAAATGAGCTTTGAACAAATAATCAAAATTCCTCAGGATAGAATAGGTGTAATTATTGGCAAAGGGGGAAGAGTGAAAGAAGAAATTGAGCAAAAATGCAATGTCATAGTTGAAATAGATGGCGAGAATGGTGATGCCCTCGTTTCTTCCGGCCCATCACCCTTAACCAAAGCAGAACCCTTTAAAGCGATAGAAATAATTTTGGCCATCTCGAAGGGATTTTCACCCGAACGTGCATATCGCTTACTGGGCGAAGATTTACTGCAACTCGTAGATATTAGAGATTATGCAGGAAAATCAGCCAATTCGATGCAGAGAATCAAAGGACGAATTATAGGCAAAGCAGGAAAGTCCAGGAAAACGATAGAAGAGTTGACGGGGGCTTATGTCTCAGTATATGGACATACTGTTGGTTTGATCGGCTCATTTCAAGAAATTAGAATGGGCATCGAGGCAATATCCATGCTCTCTAAAGGTAGCTCACACAAAAGTGTGTACAACATGCTGCAAGGTGCAAGACGAAAGGCAAAGTTTGATAAAATGAAATTATGGGAAGAAAATTCTCAATAATCAAACCTTGTTGATTTTTATGGTAAGTATGCCATTTCGATATTTAAAATCCGATATATTCATCTCTTCAGTTAGGTCCAGTGGAATAGTCTTGGCAAAATTCTGACCACTTTTCACGTGAAGGGTTCCAATTGTTAACCTAATATCAATCTGTTCTTCTGGTCCAGGGACTTCGGCTACAAATACCATTTCATTTTTATTCTTTATCAGATCATAAACCCAGTCCTTTGTGTCAGCATCCCCTGGTAATGGTTTTGAATCCTCGTCTTTCACTGTTCGTTTCAAGTCTCTAACCCAGTAAATCATCAAAACAGACGCTGCCGAAACTAGTAGGAACCCAGAGTAACCTTGGTTTATTCGTGTTATCAAGATGTACATTACTCCAAGAAACAGCAAACTCAACAGAGGAATGAAAAAATCCATTGAACGATCTGTAGAGTATTTTTTTGTGTATCGTGCTATTCCATACCACCGTCCGCTAGTCTGTACTATAGAAAGTGTAATAAATCCGTTGAGATTACCATGAGCCCGACCATACGTATCAATCGTGAAGTTAGCATACACGTCCTTAGAGATTAACCTTTAAAACTGCCTGGTTTAGTAGCTCCCACGAAATGTTACGGTCAACTCGCTACTCCCCATCTCGTGAAAATATTGTGTTCGATGCCAAACTGGTCTAGGATCTTGCCTACAATATGATCTATCAGGTCATCCATGGATTTTGGTCTGTGATAAAATCCTGGCATCGCAGGCAAAACTATGACTCCTATGTCTGCAAGCCTTGTCATATTTTGCAAATGAATCTTTGATAGGGGTGTTTCTCTTGGAACAATCACCAGCCTCCTTGATTCCTTAATGCAGACTCCGGCTGCGCGAGAAACCAAATTATCGTCATATCCATTTGCAATACTAGACAAGGTTTTCATACTACACGGAACAATGGCCATACCGTCAGTTTTAAAGGAGCCGCTTGAGATTGGAGCGGCCATGTTGTCATTGTTGTAATGTCTAGTGGCAAGAGACTTCACAGATTCAAGAGATCTATCGGTTTCGATTTGAATATTTCTTTCTCCCCAGTGGCTAATTATCAAATGGGTCTCGATCTTTATTTTAAGTAAAGCCTCCAACGCCTTAATCCCATAGATTACACCTGAACTGCCTGTTATTGCCACAATTAATCGCATTCGTCGTCAGGAGATCAGCTACACTCGTTAATAACCACTATGTTTTCGGAGAATCTTTTGTATGCAAACTTTACGGGGGAGTTTGTTTTTCTTAAAATTTATTAGTTCTGAATGAATCAACTTCTGCAGAAATATGTTAACCGTGTTCGGAACGATAGCCTTGGATACTACTCGTACTCCTTTCAAGACTGAAACAAAGATTTTGGGGGGAGCAGCCACGTTCGCATCCCTTTCCTCCAGCATGTTCACCAATACTTCAATAGTTGGCATAGTTGGGTCAGATTTTCCAGCAGAGTACCGATCCATCATTGACAAGCGAGTTGATACAAGAGGTATTGTCACTGAGAATCGTGGAAAAACTTTCCATTATGATTCTTCCTTCGATTATGATCTATCTCGTAGGACCTCCAATAAGACTGAGTTGAATGTAATCGCACAGTTCGAACCAGTAATTCCCGATGAATATATGAAGTCTGAATATATTTACCTAGCCAACAACGATCCACGTCAAAATATGAAGATACTAGAATACTTTTCCGATCCTAAACTAGTAGTCTGTGACACTATAGAATATTGGATCTTGAACTGCCACGATAAAGTAGTAAAGATGATGAGTGCAGTAGATGGAGTAGTAATTAATGACGATGAGGCCAAATTACTATGTAAAAACACAAACCTAGTAAAATGCGCAAAAACAATAATTTCATGGGGACCACGGTTTGTAATTATTAAGAAAGGAGAACATGGATCATTATTGATCGCAGAAAATATAGTGTTTCCAGCTCCAGCATATCCCTTAGAAGAAATCGTGGATCCTACCGGCGCCGGAGACTCTTTTGCAGGCGGCTTCATAGGATATATTGCAAAGCAAAACAGTCTGACCTTCAATACTATGAAGGAAGCAGTAGTATATGGAACTGTAATGGGCTCATTTGCTGTTGAGGATTTTGGCATAAGAAGACTTCTCTCCATTACCCAAGATGAAGTTCAGATGAGATACCGAGAATATCGGAATCTAGTTCAATTCTAAATATGGGTTGTACCAAAGTATGAAAAAAAGTTAAACGAAACTAGGAGTCTTGAAGTGGTACCGAAAATTGGGAGCGAAGGCCATATGATCCACAGAACTGCACAATAAATGAGTTAGACCTATTATAGTCGGACCCATTGGCGTCAAAAATCTTAAGCTGTGGCTCATGATAAGTAAAATTTATTTCAAGTGGCTAGGATACTGACTAAGGGCCATTAGCAGATGTCGATGCATTTTACTTGTAGCAAACAGGGTTACTAATGATTTGTCCGGATCGTTCTTTTTATAATCGGTCTACTGAGCTTGTGGCCATGGAATTGCTTGGTAACAAAGTGGTCCGTATAATCTCCCGTGGTCAGGAAAAGCCCAAGCGACTCTGTGGCATAATTGTTGAAACGGAGGCATACGGCTTTAACGAAGATGCTGCCAGTCATGCATTTAAAGGTTTAACGCTTAGAAACGCTGTAATGTTCGGAGAACCGGGTAGAGCATATATTTATTTTATCTACGGTAATCATTTTTGCTTGAATGTTTCAGCAAAGCCTCTTGAAATTGAAGCTGGTGCTGTACTAATCAGAGCATTACAACCAGTAGAGGGCATTAGGCGGATGAAAATTTTTCGTAGAAAATGTGAAGAATTATCATTGACATCTGGACCTGGGAAGCTCAGTCAAGCACTCAATATCCAACAGTCATTGAATGGCAAAGATATGACAGATCCGAAAAGTGATATACACATAGAATTTGGGGTCAAGCCTCCAGGTATGATAGCAACCAAAAGGATAGGAACGTCGAAGGCATTAGACAAGAAATGGCGTTTTGTCTCACTAGCTATGGGCGAAAAAGGATATACTACAAACAGGTTCGCGTCTAGGAGAATATCTAAGTATGAAATATGACTTCCAACCAACGACGTGGCATGGGAAATGTAAACAAGAAATCCTAGAAAGTCAACAATAAATTATGAAGCAAATTAAATTTGTCTTTAATGAGCAACAGGTAGTCTTCAATTAGAGACTACTGCAGGATGTCGGATCTGATCCATTTGATAGAAGAATTTACTACAGCAATTACTCAATGTCTTTTTATCGGTATAGAACGTTCTCTTTGTCTAGTGAAATATAGGAGTAGAACTGATATAGCGGCACTGATTTTGGAAGCAGCGAATGGTGGTGCAGCGAAGACAAAAATAATGTATAGAGCCTTTCTTTCCTATGCTCAATTAAAGGAGTATTTAGCCGTACTACTGGAAAATGGTCTAATAGAACACAGTAAAGCAGAACAGATCTTCAGGATAACGCAGAAGGGTATGCGTTTTGTACAGCTCTACAACCAAGTTGGAGAATTGATCTCCACTGGAGAAAGAATAATTGAAACTTGATCTAGTGTTTTAAGTAGTAAACCCGGACTGTTACTTGACACAATATCGTTGATATACCCTATTCTTTATTGCTGATCAGAATGTAAAGGAACTCATCCCGATTTGTGTCCCAAGACCAGAAAAGATTAGAATGTTAACCGCCAAAACCGCTAATACTGTTAATGCAGATATCATTATTCCTCGGTATCCGGTGGGAAGAATTTGTCTTTTTAACATCACCATAAAAGAAATAGAAAGGAGCGCAGCGATGGAAAGCGAAGAGATCACGGTGGCATTTGCGATCATCTTAGCGGCTGTGGATAAGTTGGGAAAAATTATATGGAAATTCTCAAATAAACCGACGGGGACAAGGATAATAACCAGTCCAAGAACGAATACCGATGAATATTCACCAATGAATGCTCCGACGTGACCAATCTGCTTGACATTCCGTCCAATCTCGGCCTCAGAGGGACCAAATGGAGCCTCATTTTTCTTATAGGTCGGAGAAGAGGAAGATTTGCTATCAAGTTCGCGAAGCATTTGTAAGCCCTCCTCAGTAATAGTATAATGTTTTGAGTCCTTATTAACATAATTTCCCATCCTCTCCAGATGGTAATAGATGGAACCGGTAGATAGGCCGGTCGCATTTCTAATTTCTGAGAAACATGCCGATCCGTTCTTATCCGCGATCGCCCGCAAGATTTTGATTCTCGTCCGTCTAGCCCGAAGCTGAGTCTCTCCAGTCAATGTCGTTGATATATCCCAAAATTATTTATCTCTTTCTGAAACAACTCAACATAAGACGCCTCATAATAGAACAAGCTCGGAAGACTTATAGAGATACATCATCATGATCTTTACCGGATGCCATTGTGGGGTCGTAGCGAAGCCAGGCATCGCAACGGGCTCCAGATCTAACGAATAAAAGGCTAGGATTAGAAGAAACCCGTGGGTCAAGGGTTCAATTGACTATAGTCTGCGCTTGGTCAGGATAAATCCCTTCGGCCCCACTTCATCATAGCAGCATCTACTTTACGGCGCACATTAATGAGGTTGATGGATGCACTTTGACAGTTCGATATGGGAACCAAAACTGTTATTTGCTTCTGGAATGTGTCTTTCGATTGCTCGGTAAGCTGAATCAACAAAAACTTTTGCGGGATCCTCCTTTCTGACAAACTTCAAAAGCTTTTTCTTTGCAGAACCTAACTTTTCAAAATAAATGATAGAACTTTCCTCTATGATTGAATCCGCATCTGCGCACGTTACACCGAATCTAATCAGATGGGCTTCCAACTTGGCTGCAAAATGAGCAAAATGCACAGAGTATGCACCACTATCATATTCAGTCACTCCAACTTCACCCGAGTCATTAAATAGGCTGTAACTAGCTTTTTAACATTCCACATGACGATGATTGAACGGGATGGATTTGCTCATGTTTGTCTGGTCCAGATACTATGGTATACCATTTTCTGCCTTCCTTGACTTGTAATGATACCATGATCCAAATCTAATCAGTGCTACTCCTGCTGCAATTATGACTAGAGAGGTTGCTAGGAAAGACGGTTTAACGAAAGAGTCAAGGGGGCTGGGCGCAGAAGAAGCGAACGTGCATTTCCGTTCATGACAGTTCTTGACAATAGGATAGACAAGTAATATGGCCGCTAGGGTAACGAGTAATATAGCTCCGACCGAAGAGAGAATAGCCCCGAATTTTATGAACAATGTTAAACTCAGCTAGATACCTGTCTGTGCAGAGATAAATAATTGTTCTCTATTCTGTCAATGAATATGCTTTACATCAACCGTTACATATCGATAGGAACTTTCCTTGCGGACTATTCTAAATCGTTCATTGTAGTAAATGTACGGTAGATCCTTGTAAACATGACAATCCCACAGATCATGGATTGAATCAAAATATTCCTTTCTCTTTTTCCCTAACATTCGTAACACTTCGTGACATAACACATGAGAGAGCTTTGCGCAGTTCATATCAGCAAAGAACTTGACTCGCTTGGAGTCTGAAACAAGCGCTTCCAGTCTCTTCCAATAAATCATTCCAAAATTTTCCGCGGCATATCCTTCGGTCTGACAGTCTGTCCAGAACGGCTTGAAGTATGTCAAATAAAAATGGTAAACTGATTTACCACGTTCAAGGTGATCCCTACTAAGATAACTTATGGACATTCTATCAAACAGCTTACCCGGAATTACAGGTAAGATTTCGGCTTCCACGTTGAGATCTAGCTCAAAATTGCGTTTAATCCACCAACGGTAAAATCTAGACATCGATGAAACGTAATCCCAATCCTCTCTCTGCCTTTTTTCCCATTCTTCGTTTTTTGCAACGTAGATGAAGAACAGTTTTTCAGGGTGCACGCATGTATTTTTAACGTAGATGTATATAATGCAATATTACAATATTACACTCGAGTATTTCATTCATGCTGGTGTTTAATATTATGATTATAATGTGTTTTCCAAGTCATTTTTGATCCCTTAGCGATAAGTTCTTAATGCGGGCTACGTAAATTCAAAACGGTGTAACTTAGTGATGCTCACCAAGCTGGGAGCGATAATTCTCTTAGTGGCAGATATGAAAAAATCTATAGAATTCTATAGAGGTATTCTCGAGCTTCCTTTGAAGCATCAATCGGAAGATTGGACTGAATTTTTCAGCAATGGTACCATTTTGGCTTTACACCCAGCAAAAAAGAAAGAAAAAACAAAAGCTCCTCTAACGATACTAGTAGGTTTTATGGTAAACGATCTTGACACTACTGTTAAACGATTAAAAGAAAAGAAGGTAAAATTTTTCAAAGAACCTAGGGAAGAACCATTTGGAAAACATGCCATATTTGTAGATCCTGACGAGCACTTGATCTCAATTGTGCAGTTTGAGGCAAAATCTGCTGAAGGGTTTGATCTATTAGGTTTAGTAGGCGCTGAATAAGGTAGTCAGATACAACAGGCATATCTAGAGCAAGATTAATTTGACCCTCTGACACTAATATCAGTAAGCCGGTCATAGAGGCAGGGTGCGACCCGGTCCCATTCCGAACCCGGAAGTCAAACCTGTCTTCGCTGCTGTGTTACTTACCTGCGTGAGCGGTTGGGAAGCAGCAGTGCTGGCACTTGATTTGATCCATATTTCAGAGAAGTGATGAGTTTTACAGCTAAAACATGCTATTTTCCAATTTTTGTCCAAAAAAAGTTTTTTAGGCACTAATACTTGGATAGACATCGAAATATATACAATTACCAACTTGACTCGCAATCAGTAATACTTTGCTTTTGTGACGTGAAACAATTAATTCGAAAAACAATGTGGGCATGAGCCAATTAGCGTTACTTATTAGGAGCCTCCATCAAAAATTTTACCAGAGTGCGAATACCAAACCCTGTGGCGCCCTTAGGATTGTAGCTTCGCTCAAAAGTTCCTTCTTGAGTCCATGCAGTTCCTGCAATATCTAAGTGTACCCAAGGAATGTCATTCGTGAAATTGGACAAAAATGCTGCTGCTGTAATCGCACCCCCTGGTCTACCGCCGATATTCTTAAGATCAGCTACGGTACTCTTTATCTGTTCATAGTATTCGTCATGTAATGGGAGATCCCACATTCTTTCTCCTGTCTTTTCAGATATTTTGCTCAATCTCTCCGCGAGGTTCTTGCTCGTCCCTATTACAGCCGCAACGTTAGCACCAAGAGCAATAACACACGCACCAGTGAGAGTTGCTAAATCGATAATTGCCTGCGGATTGAATATTGCAACGCCGTATGCCATTGCATCCGCGAGAATAATTCTGCCCTCCGCATCGGTGTTCAAGATCTCCACGGTCTTGCCATTGTACATTCTAATTATGTCCCCAGGTCTGTACGAACCGCTGGAAGGCATATTTTCAACCGAGGGAATTATCCCTATAACATTTACCGGAAGACTCAACGATGCTATTGCTTTTAGTATTCCGAGAACGCTGCAGCCTCCACATTTATCAAATTTCATTTCATCCATTTTGTCACCTGGTTTCAAAGATATACCACCGGTGTCGAACGTAACAGCCTTTCCAACCAAAAGATATGGTTTTTGATGGTCCGGATTTCCATAATATTCCAAAATTATCAATTTAGGCGGATTGTTGCTTCCTTTTCCCACGGAAACTATCCCATTTAATCCGATAGATTCCATTTCATACCGTTCTAAAATCCTAGTTTTTATCCCGTATTCACCCTCAAGTGCCAACGCAAGACTGGCTATTTGTGATGGGGGGCAGTCATTAGGCGGTAGGTTACTCAAATCACGCGCATAATTGACTGCTTGTGTTACCAAACTTACTTTGCCAACCACCGCCTGGAATTTCGCAGAATCTGAATTAATCACGATTGTCGCCTGCGCAGGGATAGTAGT
>CAKOFP010000097.1 GCA_933226995.1 Candidatus Nitrosopolaris rasttigaisensis
CCCATGATGCTACTGGTACTATTCATGTAGAATCCAATGTAAATAGAAATTACACACTTGGTGAGTTTCTCAATATATGGGGTGGACTGGACACTAATGGCAAAACAGTAAAAGCTACAGCAGACGGTAAGTCAGTCTCCGGCTATAAAGACCTAATTTTAAGAGACGGAGAGCAGATTAATCTGCAGGTAGGAAAGTAGTGATAGTATTAAATTCTTGTATTCGGCGTGCATAAGTGGTTCAGGCCAACAACATTAATCCCGTAATGGACAAATTATCACCTAGACATTGCTTCGATTTTACTCCTGTATTTTTGTTTATATAGAGTTAAACAAGAATTGCAGCAGAAGTATCTTTCATACTGGCCTACTCTCAGTAATTTTGCACCTCTAAACATATCATTATCGCAATAATCACACTTTATTTTCAGGAAAACGCCTTCTTTTATTACAGGAATGCTTTGTTCATCTTTGATTGTTTTTGTTATCATCTGATAGGAAACGGATTTTATACCTTCTATACTTGCGATCTTAGTCCTTATAAATTCCTCCAAGTATTCTGGATGCTGTGCCATTATTACTTTGAGTATAATATTATACTCACCAGTCATTTTGTAAACACCTCTTACCTGTGGAATTGAAGATAGCTTGTTTGCAATGTCAAGGGAATGTAAGGGGTTTGTCTTGATAAAAATAAGAGCAGCCATTTGATTATCTATTTTTTCTATGTCGAAAATAGGCTGTATATTTTTGATTATCCCCAACCCCTTCATCCTACTAAATCTAGATTCTACGGTAGGTGTACTTACTTTAATCTCTCTTGCTATCTGTCTAAACGACTTTCTACCATCCTGTATTAATGATTTCATAATCGCAATGTCTGTGTTGTCAAGTTTAGTGTCCATACAAGGTTTCATGTCAATAAACGATATACCTTGTATTAATCGTTATGAGTGAGTGAAAATAATGATGCAATTTCAATTGCAAAAGTGAAAGTCTATCAAATTGTTATTCCACCAATGCAAGTTTTGATTTACATTTGTAAGCTACCTAGTTAAAATATCTGGTATAATTGGTACAGGATGTGGTACTTTCTCACAGAATAGGGTCGAATAATATGATGATTTCTGGAAGATAGAGATGAGTGAAGAGACGAAATGCCTTCTGTGAGACTCGTTGCAACTATATCTGTAATAATTGGAATAATCGTAGTAGTGGGAGTGGTATTTTCTATTTCATCGCGACTAGGTAAGAATGAAAAACCTAATACAACCATACATCAAGTCTTTCTCAATAACTCCACTCATGTTAACACATCATATGTAAAAGAGTATTATATGCCTAATGGTACTTGGCCCAATGGCGTACTGGTAGCTAGAAATGGAATAGTTTGGACAGTTGGAACGATGTCTCATACCCTGATTGGTTTTGATCCAAAAGAAGGTAAGATAAGTTCATCATATCCCATCATCACTCCCGAAGAAGAGGCTAACAAGACAAACCCCCAGTCCCAACAGGGATTCCAGATGGTATGGTCTATCGTAGAAGGTACTGATGGTTCAATATGGTTCCCAGAAGGGGGCTCAGATCCGCTTTGGCGCTTTGACCCTAATACTGAGAAATTTCAGGTTATTCACTCCATAAGCGCAGCGCCTATGCAAATGAAGGTTGATAAAAGATCAGGGAACATATGGTTTACCACATTTGGTAGTGGAACGTTTGGAGTTATACAGAAGATAATTGGAAACAAGGCTGACATCAAAAGCAATCTTAACGATACTATTGCAAGTCCAGGATACAAAGTAACTGAATTTAACTTAGGTAATGATTCTTTTCCAAGCGGGATTTTTCTACAAGGAGATTCAGTATGGATTACAGAGACGTTAAATCATAATAAATTGGTTGAATTTAAGCCAATAGTCGATCCTAATGGAAAGGTTGTTAATGTTACAAAAGTTTTGGAAATACCATCATCATCACCCTCTTCTTCTAGCCAGCAAAAACAACTTTTTACGACACCTACTGACCTTGTAGTTTTCGGAAATACTGAACCATCATCGATTTGGCTTGCTGAACATGGTACCAGCTTTATAACAGAATATGGTATGGATTCTCAAAGTGTCATAAAATTTCCGACATCTAGTAGTCCTCGTCATTACATCACGTTACCTTATTGGATCGCAGAACCGGCAGACCATAAAGGTTTTTGGTTCAATGAGCATGAAGGCAACAGAATAGCCTTTTTCAATACTACTGCCATGAGGCTATTAGAGTATGAAGTACCAACACGAGATCCACTTAATGGGTACATAGCAAATGCCCTTACTCTATCAGCTGATCCCAACGACAATAATAAAGTGTGGTTTACTGAATTTAATCATGATAAGATTGGGGTATTAGACAAAAGTCCACCTATTCGATTTGACATTAATTCATCAGCAAGTAAGATTACCATACTGTCATCACCAAATAACACAGCACAGAAAAACGCTTCGCCAGTGGCAGCGACATTAAATGTGCAA
>CAKOFP010000098.1 GCA_933226995.1 Candidatus Nitrosopolaris rasttigaisensis
AATAAATGCAACTAGCAATAGATGAGTGTGAGGAGTGGATATGGGATACTTTAGACTGTACAAAAGATTGCGGTTTTGAGTATATAAAAGATGGAAATAGAGAATTTCTTATATTCAATACAAATGATTTCTTCGCAGATGCTAAAGCATTAGAGAAAATCAGGAAAACTACCAGCATGGAATTGGTTCAAATGAGTACACATAATGGATATACGCAGTTATGGTTTGGTAGATATATGTTGCAAAAAGATATAAAGTTTAGAAAAATCTAGCATCCTTACAAGTATTAATGCCCCGTCACTTTCAGTTGATAGTAGTATGATTTCGTACCAAGGTAGTCAATCTCTCCAGTGATATTGGCTTTTGAATGAATTCATCTATTTTCATGGAAGGTAAAACTCTCCTAAATTCAATGTCATTAATTTCAAATGCAGTCATAAAAAAGACCTTAACTTCGGGTTTTATTTCTTTAACTTTTTTTATAAATTCAAATCCATTCATCTGTGGCATTCTAATATCAGATATAACCAGATGATACTTTGAAGCATTTACCTTAAAATGTTCCAATGCCAAAGCTGGGTCTGTAAATGCATAAACGTCAAACGAACGGTGCTTTTGAAGACCTAATTTTATTACTGTGACGATATCAAAGTCATCATCAAGTATCAATATTGATGATTTACGATTTCTATTCTCAACATCATGGCCGACCACCACACAGCTTTTACGTTGTAATGGGGAATATAAAAGTAATTTTCTAGCGCTGAAATAGGTTGTCTTTAGTAATGCCTCACATCATGATATATTCCAGTTGTCCGCACGTTTGGGTTTGAATCTTTCAAAAAAGGCAAAATCAGGGGCCAGAAATCCTACGACAATCCGCTGATAAGTTAGATCAAGCTAAAGATCGATTCTATGCGAAATATCATTCTACCTAACATCTAATTTTAACTCTTCTGCATGATTTCTCCTATGACACTGAGGACACAATACTTGACAGTTAGAGGGTTTATTATTGGATCTATCACCATTCTTATGATGAAAGTCTCTTCCGTACAGCTCAAGTTTTTCTTTGCAGATGGCACACCTGTACTTCTGCTTACGGAGGACTACCGCCTTTACACCTCCTGGAAAACAAACCCTATTCTGTTTCTTAATGTGTGCCGATCCACGATACAGGATTGCCAGAGCGATGAACAAAAGCGATATTGCAGTGGCTTTTTGTTGTCCCGTAGTCAAATAATGAGGAAGAAAATGCGAAGACAACCATACGTAGGTTGATGCAATAGTTAGAAGCATGCCAATCATAGCTCTCAACTTTGTCTTTCGTTTTGTCCATCTCCTTATCCCAAATATTACCACCATAAACAAGAACAATAGATAAATGATAACTGAATAATCTGAAGGTAGGATAGAAAGCGATTCCGTCATAAGTGAAACGTGAAATTATTTCGGAATGATATAACTCCTGAGGATTCTGTCTCTATAAGATATTACATGAATCCCCTTCATTATTTGTAGATCTGCCTCGCCATTTCCTACGCTTGCATTCCACAAATCCGAGTATACAACATATAACATGTGATCTCCCCCTAAATTCAATTTTATCTAAATGTACTACTTACCGAAGGCAGAACAAATACCGTTTACCGGGTCATTAGTGTTGATGGAGCATTCTGTGCCGTACTCTGCGAAATATTCTTTCTGAGTGATTCGCAGATGACGTTCGGTATAAGGTAGTAGCTAATAAAGACAATTGCTAAAACAACACTGCCAAAAAGTATCAAAAAGGTAGAATCCATTCTACATCTTGTTTATTTATGTGATAAGATCCTATCTCCCGTTGCTGCTGTTCGATTTCCTAATTCTACTGTGATTTTATCGCCCACCTTTATGGCCATATCCTTGTACTCCCTCATACTGATTTTAAATGTAGGAGAATCCGTTGGCGTGCCACCTCCACCCATGGCCCTAGACGCTAGAAGATTAACCCAATTCATAAAGAACGCATAAATACATTTATTATTATCTATAATCCGATGCAGAAACAAATATCGTTCATGATAATGGCAGCAATATTGTTGACATCATTCGTAGCAGCAGCCCTATACACTGTCAGCGTAGCAAACGCACAGGCACCCGCTGGCGTGGGGACGGCAAAGAACGCAACCACTGCTGCGACCAATGCGACAATGAACGTGACTGGTGCCGCTGGCCCAAAGGCTAACGCGACAAAGTAGCCCTTACCTATTTTTTGTTATATGACTAAGCCTTTCTGAGGCTGAACGTGACCATACCTTGTCGATTGCTTGTTTGCGAAACCCATTGTTCTTTAAGTCTGCATTTTAGCACTTTATGCTTTTCCAACCCTTTAGAAAACCGACTTGAATACTAGACTCAAAATTCACAATAGGCGCATATAGCCAAGCATTTCTTCCAGAATTGGGATGATGTGATAGAAAGATTTGTACGAACGGTGGAAATTCGTTACGGTTGATACCTTCTCCCTACTCTGTTGGTCATTCAATGTATATTAGATGATACGGCTGCATATTTCTATCATTCAATGTCAAGACTACTGCCCGAATTTCAAAAGGCCGAAGAACAGCCTGTTAGCAAAAAACAAGCTCTGTCTATTGAACAAGAAATTGAATGTCCTCGCTGCCACGATATTATGACGTTACACTCCGAATTTGATAGGCTAGGATACTATTGTGAGGAATGTAGCTTTTCACTGCATTTGAGTCATTGAAAGTGTTCTAAAGAATATATCCGGCCAGAGGAACCGATGTCCCTTGAGCCGTTGTTGAACATTAAATTATATATAAATTGTAGATGAACATCTTTGGTTGCCGAATTATTAAAATATTAAGATTTGTCAGTGTCATCTACGTTATGAAAAACACAAAAAGAAACATAATTATGTCAATAGCAGCAATACTATTAGCGTTCAGTATAGGCGCAACATCC